>NZ_JAROCA010000130.1 GCF_030732005.1 Tigheibacillus jepli
CTCCATGATCACTTAAAAGACAGGGTTTTAAAATACCTGGAGTAAATGAGGACTTACACACTTTATTTGACAAACCCCTTCGCATCCTGTTTCTTGTATTTTCAATTTAGCCCGCCGCGTTTTAACACGGGGGAAACCTGGCTACTTGTCGAATTCCGCTTGGATCTCCAGTACCTTCTCCTTTGGTAATTCAGCAATATTTGCCACCTGTTCAACTTCCATGCCGCTTGCTAAAAGGCGACAGACCATATTCTTAAGTATTTGTTCCGATTTATTCTCTATTTGTTCCATTTCTTTTTTCTTTTGTTCTATTTCCATTTTCTTTTGTTCTAATTCTTTTTTGTCATGTTCCATCCTTTTCTTACTTTCTTCCACTTCCCGCTTGAATTGGTCCAGCTTTTGTTGTCCTTGTTCCAACCTTTGTTGTTCTTGTTTCAACTTTTGTTGTCGTTGTTTCACCTCTTGCTCTTTGTGTTTCAACTTTTCCTGTTTTTCCTTTACCCTCTTCTCTGATTCAATAATTTTCTTTTGTTTTCTTTCCATATCAACCCGAAAAGATTCCTCATCCATTATCCGCTTCAGCCGAGATTCATATGCTAAGTACTGTTCCTGCGTCATGCTCAACTCTTCCCAATTATGGAAAGCCTCACGCAACGAATCATCTGTCATGGAAATCTCATCCAATTCTTTGAAAATGTCGTCGTACACCATCTTATTTCTATGATCAACCATACCAAGCAACATCAGCCATCTAGCAAGCATATCATGCCATGGATCGAGTTTGTTTGCTTTCCAATCCCTAATCAGTTTCGCCATTTCAATAAAATGAAATTCCATTACATCCGTTAGCAAGAATTTTTCATCATCCTCATACAGGTGATAGGAAGTGTGAAAACGATCCGTCTGATTAAATAAGTCATAGTTAAGAATATTAATTGCGATTACAGGATGCAATTCATTGTATGACATTCCCTTTTGAAGGGGATGAAGATATGTTCTGGACCAGTAGTATATGGATTTTGACCATGTCGTATTTATTGGAAAACTGGATTTCTACGTTGATCCGTTTATTGTTTTCCGTTACCACTAACAAGTCCAATGTTGATTGCTTGTCGTCAGCATATTCCCCTCCAGTTTCGGTGTTTAGAAAAAACAGGTCTGTAATCCGGTCCCTTCCACTTCTTTGCAGGATCGCATGCATGAAGGAATAACTTCGTGATTTCTTTATTCTTTTCATTGCCAAAAAGCTGCTTGAAGGCATAGTCAACCTTCAAATCCATTAACTTTTCCAGCGGTATTCGTTTGAGCAGTTTGGGATTTTTGTGTTTGAGGTATTTCTTTGGTGATTCAGGAATAATGGAGCTCGAAGCTTTGATTTGATAGGTTAATGTACTTATGGTCATCTTACCACATCCCTTGTACTTTGTGGAGACTTACCGAGGTGTGTTTCTACCAATAGCATAACACAAAATAAAAATGGATACAAGTGTTCCTATTATATAAGCTTTTTGCGATGTACCCATTTTCTTTTTCTGCTTAAAAATAAAAAGCGGGTGTCATCGTCCGCAAAGCCTAAT
>NZ_JAROCA010000131.1 GCF_030732005.1 Tigheibacillus jepli
GGCTCCTCGCTATTTAATGTTGAAAAATCAGTTTGCTAGTACACATGGTAACCTATCATTCCTTGTTTGCCCCCTGTATTGTCTTAGATGCTTTGGAGGTAGTCAAGGAGACCACTTGACAACCTCCAAAGCATCTAAGGGAGTTGGTTGGTAGGCAAACAAAGGAACATCCATAGTCATGACTCACTAATTAAATCGAGCTTATTAACTGTGGCATAGGCCATGGCGATCAGATTGTCATTTGTACGATATCCACGCGCTTTTCTTTTTGCAGCCTGAACTAAGCTATTTATCCCTTCAAGCAAGCCATTGGTCATTTGGGTGATAAACCATCTTAAAATGCCTTTTTTATGCTTTTTAAGTGACTTTGCAACTTGAACCATGGGCTCTAATTGAGAGCGAATTACCCAGTTATACCATTCATCAAAGTACATTTCAGAAGTGAGATAAGACTTGGAATACATTTTTTGAAGTGATATTTTCATACGGTATGCACGGCCTGTTGCCAGATCCATGTCCTTTAGTTTGGCGAATTTATTTGCTTGTTTTTTTGTTAGGTTTTCTTCATTTTTTAGCCAAATATAACGCGAATTCTTAAGTTCTGATTGTGTAGTCTGTTCTTGTCTGCGAACCTGATCCAATGCCTCATTCACCATTTTCATGACATGAAATTTGTCAAAAGTAATGGACGCATTTGGGAAGTTCTCCTCAATCCCTGAAATAAAAGCTGGGGACATATCACAACAAAATTCATTGATTTGTGATCGTGGAACTCCTTTCGTATCAATAAACAGACAAAATTCTTGTAATACATCGGCACTCTTTCCCTTGGTGGCAAATATGAGGCGCTTGGTGTCTGTATCGATAAAAAAGGTCACATATTTATGACCTTTGGCACGAGATGTTTCATCCATAGCAATATGCGTTATATTGGATACATCCATGTTCTCCATTGCCTTGTCAACATAATAATGAAATACTCGCCAAAGACGGGTATCATGTTCGCCAACTTTTCGCGCCACTGCGGCGACAGGCATCTCGACCATTAACGATAAAACATGGCGATCAAACAGTAATGTGAATCCAGCACCTGGACGTGCCCAGTCAACAACGACAGTAAGTATTTTTCCGCATGATTCACATTTTACACGTGGCATCCTGGCATGAAGAAGTGTGCGATACTGCCAAAAATCAAGATGTCTCCAAATACGATCTTTATCTAGTGTATCATGAACCTTACAGCCTGATTTGCTACAATTGGGGCAAGGGAACTCAGCGCCCGACCTATATTCAATATAAATATGCAATGTGTTTTCTTCTTTAGCCAATTCATAATGAAAAACGTACCATGGTTCGGGTATTTCCAATGCAGATTCGAATACGTCATATTTTTCATGAAAATCTTTCATAAGGCTGGTCATCTCCTAGGTATTTTAATAGTTTTTACCTAGTATCGACAGCTATATGAAATATTAGACTAAACACTAAATAGCGAGGAAGC
>NZ_JAROCA010000132.1 GCF_030732005.1 Tigheibacillus jepli
GGTTCAGTAACAACTTACGGGGAACATAATTCGACAACTTTGATTTAAAAAAAGGAAAATCCAAACCATCCGTCGAATTGGTAAAGTAGCGAAACAAATACCAACGAAAGGATGATTTGGATGCTTAACCATTATACCATGACTAGTGATGGTAAGAAAATGCCTTTTGTCATTTCTCATCAAGTAGAAGTTCCCTTTGGATTTCCGGGTGCCGGATTATATCGGTATCTTCAGTTAACCAATCAAGGTGTTCATTGCCCAGATTGTGGATTCTGGACAACCAAAGTACATGAATATCATCCTAAACAGGTTATTGCCGGTTGTCACAATGATACACCTATTATTGATCATTTCAATCATCGCCGTTTTGTATGCGATGTTTGTCATCATACATTTATGGAGCCTTTACCTTGGTTGAAGCCATACCAACGCATTACCGTAATTGGTCGTCAAGCACTTCTTCACGCAACTGCCGATCGTACTTTTAAAGCTGTTGGGGAAGCTTTTGGCCGTAGTGGTCAAAATGTACGGGTCCATGTACTGGAGGATTTTTCACAACAACCAGAGCTTTCCGAACGTTCAACACCCCTATTGATTGGGATTGATGAAATCAGTTTGGCAAAAGGGAAAGGTAAATATCGACTTGTGATGTACGATCTTTCCATTCCATGGCGTCCTCAATTGTTTGTGATGCATGAAAGTCGACGCAAAGATGAAGTGATTAAACTGCTTCAGGAATTACCACAGCCAGAACGTGTGCTAGCAGTTGCCATTGATATGTGGAGAGGCTATAAAACTGCCGTCCAAACAGTGCTTCCTGATGCCACTGTGGTTATCGATGCGTTCCATGTTATTCAAGCATCCACTAAGGCTTTAGGCGAAGTTCGAAAAGTTGTTCAAAAATCGTTGAGCAAGGAGCAACGGGATGCCCTAAAACGGGATAAGGACCTGTTTGCCGAAGACTTTGAAGAATTGACAAAAGAACAAAAAGAACAGCTGAAACAATGGGAAAAGACATCTCCCGAGTTATCACAAGCCATGCACATTCATCAAAAGCTTCGCGCCTTGTACCGTTGTGATGATTTGGAAGAAGCATTGGACCTTTTGATTGATTGGGAAAAGAAGATCCTAGATTCTTCCTTGGAACCGTTCCAAGAATTATTGAAAACGGTATGGAATTGGTTGCCTGAAATCCTTAATCGGTTCCACTATCGCATTTCCAACGCTAAAACGGAGGGAAAAAACAATCAAGTTCGTACAATGAACCAACAAGGCTTTGGGTATTCCATTAATTCACTTAAAGCGAGGATGCAGATAAAAGAAGAAAAGACTGCTTTACTCAAATGGAGAAAATATCAAGATCGTTGCAACCGGCGTTTAAATCAAAATGAATCTCGTATAGCTAGTTAAACAGCCTTTCGACAAAGTTTTCAACTACCCGATTACTATGCATTATTCATGTCGAATAATGTCGGTAATCCCGCGATTTGTTACAGAATC
>NZ_JAROCA010000133.1 GCF_030732005.1 Tigheibacillus jepli
GGCACTGTCAATAATTTTGTGTAAATAAGTTTTTAACCTTTCTGATAAATCGCCACTTGTTTTACAGTTATTGTTGTTCTAATGATGGATTTTGATTTATTTGGCAGGGCTAGCCCTGCCAAATAAATCAAAATCTCGATGCGGTGCATGGCCTATGATTCTAGCGCTTCAAACATCTTTTCGATTTCTGCACGTGCTTTATTAAATCCGATATGGCAACGTGTCGCAAATCGCTGGTTATAGTCCTCAAACTGTGAAACTAGGAAACGCTCTAATGATTCTTCATTCGGAAACTGTTCCTTTCGTTTCGTGTATTTCTTGATTTGCTTATTAAATGACTCGATTAAATTTGTTGAATAGATGCTTCTCCAAATAGCCTCTGGAAAGTTGTAAAACGTCAATAAATAATCGTTTTCTCGTAAGGGTTTGATTACTCTACCATACGACTTTTTCCACTTTTCACAGAAGGAATCAAGGGCTGCTTGACCCGATTCGGCATCCTCTGCTTGATGAATTGTCTTAAAATCATCGCAGACTTCCTGGCGATCTTCCACACGAACTTTATGCGTAATATTACGAGCAATATGAACGAGGCATGTTTGGTATCTCGCTTTTGGAAATACCTCCGTAATGGCATCTACCATGCCTTTTAAGCCATCCGAAATGAATAATAGGACTTCTTCAACACCACGGTCTTTGATTTCTTCTAGTAGCTCTTGCCAGTTGTATGCAGATTCTGTTGGTGCAATTGTATATGCCAGGACTTCTTTGGAACCATCTTCGCGAATTCCAACTGCAATGTATACGGCTTCTTTGGACACAGTATCACGCCTTACTGGAATGTAGGTTGCATCCAAGTAGATACACACATAACGATTATGTAGTGGACGATTATGGAATGCTTCAACTGTTTCAGAAACCGATTTTGTCATGTTGGAAATCGTCTGCGGTGTATAATGATGTCCATACATCTTTTCAATCAGATTTGAGATTTCAGACATCGTTATCCCTTTCTGGAAGAGATGGATGACAGTTGCCTCCAGCGTATCATTTGAGCGTGTATAAGGAGCCACTGTCTGTTGTTTAAATTCGCCATTGCGATCACGTGGAATCTGGATAGTTAAATCCCCATACTCGGTATGAAGTGTACGGGAATAGGACCCATTTCGTGAGTTACCGGAATTAAAACCGATACGATCATATTTTTCGTAATTTAAAAAGGTAGTAAGTTCCGTTGCCAAGAGAGCGTTGATCGCTTTTTCTAAATGAATGCGGAAAACTTCGGTAATATCTTGTTTTTTTACTAGTGCATCGACGATTTCTGTTGTAAACTGGTTCATAGGGAAGACCTCTTTTCTATGGATAGGTTGTGGTGACTTTATTCTATCAGGAAAAGGTCTTCCTTTTTACGTTTTTATTCATTTACACAAAATATTTTACACTCTC
>NZ_JAROCA010000134.1 GCF_030732005.1 Tigheibacillus jepli
TGATGCTAGTATAGTTTCATGGACACATCTAAGTTAAATTTATACAATGACTTTTAAGGAGGATGTGTCCGATGAGTAAGAAAAATAATGGGAAACGGTATAACGATGATTTCCGAAAAATGATTGTTGATCTTTATCATTCTGGCAGTTCTGTTAAAGATTTAAGTAGCGAATATGGCATCTCTGAAGTATCTATTTATGCTTGGATTAAGAAGTTTTCTCCAATCGAATTAGAAGATGGTTCATCTGTAACTCCAGATGATTATGCAAAGCTCCAGAAACAACTTCTCCGTATACAGGAGGAAAATGAGATATTAAAAAAGGCTATGGCCATATTCGCTCGAAAGTAAGTGACTCAGAACTAACTGAATTTATTACAGAACATAAAGATGATTATTCCATTCGTACGATGTGCGAAACCCTTGATATACCTAAAAGTACTTACTACCAATCATTGAATAAAACAGAATCGAATCGTGACCGTGAGAACCGTGAATTCACAGAAAAGATTATCCAGATTCATGAAGAAAGTAAGAAACGATATGGTGCACCTAAGATACATGAAACCCTTGAAAAACAAGGTCACAAGATTAGCTTAAAACGAGTTCAACGCCTGATGAAAGTAGCTGATATCCGATCCATCATCGTTAAAAAGTTCCGTCCGACACCTAGTAAAGAAAAGGTGGAAGAACGAGAAAATATTATTAACAGAGACTTTTCTACGACTACGATCAACCAAAAGTGGGTTGGGGATATCACGTATATTCACACGCTTCGTGATGGTTGGTGTTACCTTGCATCTGTATTAGACCTGCATTCAAGAAAGGTTATTGGGTATTCATTTGGACGTTCGATGACGACTGAATTGGTAGAAAAGGCTTTAGAAAACGCTTATGTCACACAGAAACCCAATGATGGTGTCATCTTCCATTCCGATTTGGGTTCACAATATACAAGCGACTCCTTCGCAGAAAAGATTCAGGATTATAAGATGACACACTCCTTCAGTCACAAGGGAAGCCCTTATGACAATGCTTGTATCGAGTCTTTTCATGCGATTTTAAAGAAAGAAGAAGTAAATCACGTACAATACTTAGATTTTAACGCTGCGAGAGTAGAGTTATTTAAATATATTGAAGGCTGGTATAACCGTAAAAGAATACACGGTAGTATTGGATATCTAACACCACAAGAGATGGAAGATTTAGCACTCCACCAAGCAGCATAATTGCACCACATAACATTAGAGCACGGCTTTACTTGGAGAGGTGAGCGTGGTAGGCTTTCGCCTGGCGAAATGTGTTTTACTAACCTTTCGTCTTTCGCAAATCACCACGCACACAGAGGCTCCATGTCAAGCCTTCAAATACACATTTAAATAAGTTTCGAAGCACAATGAAAAAAATTAACTTTTATGTGTCCTAAATATTGACGTAGATCCAA
>NZ_JAROCA010000135.1 GCF_030732005.1 Tigheibacillus jepli
TGGATAGGTTACACTTAGTTGGACAGATTCGCTAAGGTCATATATGCTTAATTAATAAAAGTCAGGAGAGAATCATTTATGGCCAAAGAAAGAAGAACATTCACCAAAGAATTTAAAAAACAAATTGTTCAGCTGCACCTATCCGGTAAACCAAGAAGCGAAATAATCAAAGAATACGAGCTGACGCCATCTGCCTTTGATAAATGGGTTCGCCAGCATAAAACAAGCGGATCGTTTGAAGAAAAAGACAATAGAACGCCAGAGCAGGAAGAATTAATCAGGCTCCGCAAAGAAAATCAAAGACTGATGATGGAGAATGATATTTTAAAGCAAGCCGCGCTGATAATGGGACGAAAGTAGATGTGATACGAAATAACCGTCACAAATACTCGATATCAGCAATGTGCGCCGTCCTACAACTTCCTAGAAGCACGTACTATTATGAGGCAAAAATTCGGGATAACCAAGATGAAGAATTAACAGCACTTATTGTCAAGATATTCAAAGATAGTCGTAATATTTATGGACAAAGAAAAATAAAAAAGGAGCTTCAAAAGCTTGGCTGGCAAGTGTCGCGCCGCCGTATTGGGCGAATAATGAAAGAACAAGGACTTGTTTCCAAATATACTGTAGCTCAATTTAAACCTAAAAAAACGACAGTCAATGAATCCGAAATTGGCAATGTACTAAACCGAGAATTCAACCAGGACAAGGAACTGAAGGTAGTCGTAAGTGATTTGACGTACGTACGAGTCAAGCAAAAATGGCACTACATTTGTGTTTTGGTGGATTTATATAACCGTGAAATCATTGGCTATAGTGCTGGCCCTAATAAAAGTGCCGAGCTAGTTCAACGTGCCTTCTCATCGGTGAAATACAACTTAAATCGCCTCGAATTGTTCCATACGGATCGCGGGAGCGAGTTTAAAAATATTCTTATAGATGCGACCTTGGAAACGTTCGGGATTGCAAGATCCTTAAGCGACAAGGGGACACCATACGACAATGCTGTTGCGGAGGCTACTTTTAAAACCATCAAAACGGAATTTGTCAAAGGCATGGTTTTCGCAAATCAACAAGAACTTGATCTTGAACTTTTCGATTACGTAAACTGGTTCAACCATATTCGAATACATGGGTCGCTGGAGTATATGACGCCCGTTGAGTATAAGCATAGACACCGGCATACAGCCAAAACGAGCACTGTTTAGTTAAGAAGCGCCCACTTTACTTGGAGAGGCGGGCATGGTAGCCTTGGCGGCTGAGCCAGATTCTTTCAAAATCTGGCTTCCTGGCTCATTCCCATGCCCGCAGAGGCTCCATGTCAAGTGACATAAAGCACGCACTATTTTACAACCGAGTGATAAAACCTCAGCACTATAAAAGGGTATATGTTCCTTAAAAAAATTGTTCAGTTTAGTGTTGACATACCA
>NZ_JAROCA010000136.1 GCF_030732005.1 Tigheibacillus jepli
TTGATAAATCAATGTTTTGGAACGTCAAAAGGCAGTTTTTGGGGTGTTTTTCTCAAAAACTGCCGAAACTTGGGCTAATAAATAACTGACGGTTACGTTGGTGGTCTTAGGAAGCCCCCACTTCAAACAATCCGTAAGGTCTGTTAAGTGGAGGTAGTTACAAAATCAGTATAACACATTCAACTCCAGTGATATGTATTTTTTTCATGATTTCAAATGTGCGAAGCTGCAAACTGTCTGTCATTCCTTCATCCCCCGTGATCAACTGGTTACTTTATTGTTGGCTGAATTGGTGTTGAGGTGCATCAATTCTTTTCATCGTAAAAAGCAATATGGGATGGATTCAAGACTAAGTTATTTTAAATATTTTTTTAACAAACGGAAAACTTTTTGCTCTTGCTAAATATGTTTAGCAAATGTCTATCGCGCTTTGCTGGCGGGGCAACAGTTATGTTTTTCGTAAAAGGCTTCGGGTATAATGATAATATATAGTTAAGAGAAAGGATACAGGTACATATGCCACATTCACAACGGGCATCACTTTCAAAATCGTTTTATCATCAGCCAACGATTGATCTGGCACAAGCATTGCTAGGCTGTATCCTCGTTAAGGAAACAACAGAGGGAGTCACTTCCGGCGTTATAGTGGAAACAGAAGCCTATCTTGGTGCAACAGATCGCGCTGCACATGGATTTAAAAATCGCAGAACGAAGCGGACAGAAATTATGTTTGGGGAACCCGGTCATGCGTACACGCATCTGATGCACACCCATTGCCTGATAAATGTTGTCAGCGGTGAAATTAATCAGCCTGAATCCGTCTTAATTAGAGCCTTGGAACCATATGAGGGAATTGATCTAATGCTCAAAAGAAGGCCTGTTAATAAGCTTCAAAACCTGACAAGTGGACCAGGAAAACTAACAAAAGCAATGGGGATTGATATGAACGATTATGGGCATTCGTTTTTGTATCCACCCCTTTTCATCACAGAGGGTAATAAAAAGCCACCCCATATTGCAACGGGTACAAGGATTGGCATTGATAATTCCGGTGAGGCCAAGGATTACCCTTTACGGTTCTGGGTTGCGGGGAATAAATTTGTTTCCAGATAATCTTATAGGGGGGCAACTGACAAACGACGCCGGGAAATATGCATAAGGTTGGGTATTCCCGTTCGTGTGTAACCGCACAACATGGATAATCGTGATAAATCGGCATCCATCTTAAGAAAAGATATGAAAAAAAGCCACTCCGCATCTGGAACAGCTTTTTTGATTTTATGTAAATTAAATTAAAGGCAAAAAATGGCGGTCCGGACGGGACTCGAACCCGCGACCTCCTGCGTGACAGGCAGGCATTCTAACCAGCTGAACTACCGGA
>NZ_JAROCA010000137.1 GCF_030732005.1 Tigheibacillus jepli
GGGAGTGTAAACTGAACTGTGTAAGTGAGAGTGCGTACGGCTCTTACTTCGCAGTTCAGTTTTTTATTGTTAGAATGAAAATAATTCACATGGGAGGTTATTCTAATGGCAAAAATAAAGCGTGATGAAAAATCTGTCAAGCTAGCGAAACAAATACTAGAAGATTACCAACCAGAGAACGTGGAAGATATGCAAAATGCCTTAAAGGATATTTTCGGTCCGATGTTTGAAGCGATGTTAAAAGGTGAAATGAGCCACCATTTGGGGTATGAATCCAACGACAAAGCTGAAAAGCAAACCAACAATAGACGAAATGGTTATGGAAAGAAAACAGTGAAAACAAGCTCAGGCGAAGTGGATATTCAAATGCCGCGGGATAGGGATGGCTCCTTTGACTCCCAGGTGATACCCAAACGAAAAAGAGATGTATCCGCGATTGAAGATAAAGTGATTGCCATGTACGCCCGCGGCATGTCACAAAGGGATATCTCCTCGACGATAGAAGACATTTATGGCTTTTCGGTATCCCATGACATGGTATCTGATATAACGGATAGCGTACTTCCTGAATTGGAAGAATGGCAGACGAGACCATTGCATGATTGTTATGCATTTGTGTTTGTAGACTGTATGTATACCACGATTCGAAACCAATATGAAACCAAGAAATATGCGGTCTATACGATCCTTGGATATACTATGGAAGGACATAAAGAAATCCTGGGCCTTTGGCTAAATGAAACAGAAAGCAAGCATAAGTGGATGCAGATTTTCGATGAAATCAAGGCAAGAGGCGTAGAAGATATCTTCTTTCTATCCATGGATGGCGTAAGTGGACTGGAAGAAGGGGCAAGGGCTATTTTTCCCAATGTCATCGTGCAGCGATGCATGGTTCATTTAATACGCAATTCCATCAAGTATGTGCCAAGTAAGGACTACAAACCATTCACCAAAGCCCTAAAAAAGGTGTATGGCGCACCAAGCCTGAAGGCTTGTTTGAGTGCATTTGAATCATTTAAACAACAGTGGGCTGCCTACCCGGGCGCTATTGACGTCTGGACAAGGAACTTTCAGCATGTGGAACAGCTATTTGATTACGGCAGTGCCATTCGTAAAGTCATGTATACGACAAATGCGGTAGAAAGTATTCATTCCAGCTTTAGAAAAGTCACCAAAAAAGGAGCATTCCCCAATGAGAATGCCCTATTGAAAGTTTTATATCTGCGGGTTCAAGAATTGGAATCCAAGTGGAAAGATGGTCAAATGCAGAACTGGGCGATGGTAATGAACCAGTTTCTCCTCCATGATCACTTAAAAGACAGGGTTTTAAAATACCTGGAGTAAATGAGGACTTACACACTTTATTTGACAAACCC
>NZ_JAROCA010000138.1 GCF_030732005.1 Tigheibacillus jepli
AAGTGGATTGTTTGGCCGGTTTTTGTAATAATTGTGCAACTGTTTGAATCCTTCATTATGAATTGATAAGGGGCGCGCAACTTGGTATAACAGGGATCTTAACCGACGGCGTCCACGTTTCGTGATCGTCGTTTTTCCTTTGAATAATCCGGATTGGTTCATTCGAAGGTTGAGTCCCGCTAATTTAATGATTTGGCGTGGATCTCGGTAATTGGATAAATCTCCTGTCTCGGCGAAAAAGCCGGCTATTGTTAACGAACTAACCCCTTTAATTTCCATCATTTGACGGGCACCAGGGACCTGAATTACAAGCTCTTTCAATAGTGCTTCAAGATCCTGAATGCGTTTCTGTATCGCTTGATATTGATCGATTAAATAACGCAATTCTTTACGGGCCATTGTCAAACCTACCGTAAGACCTACACTTGTTTCAGCTGCACGTTTGAGTTCCTGGATACGTTTTATCCCAACACCACGCTTAGCCGCCTGTTTCACTTCTGCCATCAGTTCCTCTTCCGAACTTGATCGGATATCTTCAGGCAAATAGCCCATTTTCAAGAAGTGAAGAGCAGCTTTTCCAGTCCAATCTTTAAAAACGGTTAGAAACTCTGGAAAATAGCGATCAAGCGCATTGTGCACTTGTGCTTTGATAGATGACAAATCTTCCTGCATCATATCATGAAGCTTTATTCCTTCACGCAAGTCAGCGTAAATTCCTTCCGGCAATATTGGTTCATAATATCGCCCAGCCCGAATGACCTGTGCAATAACTTTTGCATCTTTCGTATCATTTTTGGTTGGCGAATCATCATCCAGTTCTTTTGTGCGTTTCACTTTCATTGGATTAACCACTACGGTATGCAGCCCCAAGGCTTTTAAGTAATAAGCTAGATTCAACCAATAATGCCCGGTTGGCTCCATTCCTAAAATAAGTTTATTTCGATTGTTCTCATCCAAAAGATGTTGGGACCAATCAAGCAACTGTTTAAAACCTGTAAAATCATTCGAAAACACCAATCGTTTCGCCAAATCACGGCCGCGGTCATCAATCGCACGGGCAACGTGTTTGTGCTTTGCAATATCAATACCGATAATGATTGTTTCTTCTGTTATTTGCGCTAAGCGTTCATTTTGTGTAAAATCCATTGTAGGAGTCCTCCTTAGGTACTAAATTCGAGGTCATCGATGACACTCTCTATCGTACCAAAGGGGGGCTTTTTTTGTACAATCGATTTCACGCTTGTTTTCCCTCAAATTTCTTCATTACAGGAATGCTTTCT
>NZ_JAROCA010000139.1 GCF_030732005.1 Tigheibacillus jepli
CATTCCTTCGCATGAAACGCCATACTGCTTGGCAGGGCAAAGCTTTTTGAGCGTATCCCTGTCTTTTTCAAATCCGCCATTTGCCATTTCCTGCTGCTTTCCGGTGACAGGGCAGTGGCAATAGACATTTCCTTTATAATTATGGGTGATGTTTTCATAATCGCCCAACAATCGTGTGGACTCCCCATCTTTCCACATATTTCGTATATCAATCACAGGTTTGATGCCATGATCGTCCCATAAATTAGCGATGAATTTTGTGTCGTCATACCCTTTGTCACCAGCCATCGTTTCTGCATTTTCAAGCAATGCTGGTTGTTTTTCTTTCATTTTTTCTAACAATTTGTGCGCCTCATTGATGTCGGGAACGGAAGCTTTCGTAACAGAAAAGAAAACGGGTAATTCGTAAACTGCATCTACAACCAGGTGAAGTTTATAGCCGAACCATCTTACTATTTTTTCCCATGTACTCCCGTCTTCTCTTTTTCCGCGGTATGATTTTACGCCGTGATCGGCATCTGTATCCCTGCGGCCGTCTTCTTTTTCATTTTTGTTTTTTCTATTCGCAAACGATGGAATAGCTTTTCCGTCGATCGCAAGAGACTTTCCAAAATCGGGGAGCACTTCGCTTATCTGTTCCACCAACGTTAGAAAAATTGCCTCTATTTCATCTTCATTATCAATTAATTTCTTCATGAATCTGGAATAGACATAAGAAGGAGGAACTTTTCCGTTCTCGATACCACATAACCACCGTAACTGTGCATTACGATTAAGTTCCCTAATAAGGGACTCAATCGATTTATGTTCAAATACAACTCCGGCCAAAATGGTATTCCAAACGACACGAATCGGATAATCATCCCGACCGTTTTTTCTTTCCTTTTCCAAAGTGCGCATTAGTTTATCATCAGGCAAATATTCAATCACCAGGCGCAATCGATCTAAATCTCCCAATTCTTCAATTTCAGTCCATGAAAATAAATTCATTTGTGGTATAATAGCCATAACAGATGAACCTCCCGTGGTTTTGGTTTTGTTGTCGTTAACACTATCATAACCCAATCGGGGCAAGGTTTCATCTGTTTTCTGTTTCCTGGGGTGGATTTTGGCATTTGCCTATATCCATATTCGCAAAGGCGCATCATACCGTTTGTTTTTGGGGGAAAATTAATTTTGCGTAATCCTCAATCCTATGTCCTGCTTGAAGTTTGAGACATCGCAATTACCTC
>NZ_JAROCA010000013.1:0-7014 GCF_030732005.1 Tigheibacillus jepli
TCGCATATGTTCAATGCCTAAAGCATCGAACTTGCTTGACATACTGGTCGTTTTGTTCAGTTTTCAAAGAACGAAATAACTTTGCTGTTTTTTGTCAGCAACTTTTTCATTATATCAACCTATTAAATGAATGTCAACAACTATTTCATAAAGTTTTTAACAAACCTTTAAAAAGTGATAATGAAGTGGGCCTGAGTGGACTCGAACCACCGACCTCACGCTTATCAGGCGTGCGCTCTAACCAGCTGAGCTACAGGCCCCAATTATGGAGCGGGTGAAGGGAATCGAACCCTCAACATCAGCTTGGAAGGCTGGAGTTTTGCCATTAAACTACACCCGCATAAAAATAAATTAATAACATTCAAATATAAATCACGCTCAACCATGCCCCTGCATCTACAAGCATATTCAAAGATGTAAATTCTTCGGGGCAACTCGAAGCATATTCGTCAGAAGTAATGCTCGTGGCTGGAGTTTTGCCATTAAACTACACCCGCAAGTGAAAAATACTAGCATACTTATATATGGATATCGCTGGTCGGGAAGACAGGATTCGAACCTGCGACCCCATGGTCCCAAACCATGTGCTCTACCAAGCTGAGCTACTTCCCGTTATGGCGCGCCCAAGAGGAGTCGAACCCCTAACCTTTTGATCCGTAGTCAAACGCTCTATCCAATTGAGCTATGGGCGCATACGTAATATAAGTAAAATTAAGAATGGATGCGGTCGAGAAGACTCGAACTTCCACGGGATTTAACTCCCACTAGGCCCTCAACCTAGCGCGTCTGCCATTCCGCCACGACCGCGTAGATGAATGCGGGTGAAGGGACTTGAACCCCCACGTCCGTAATTGGACACTAGAACCTGAATCTAGCGCGTCTGCCGATTCCGCCACACCCGCATAAAATGGTGAGCCATACAGGATTCGAACCTGTGACCCTCTGATTAAAAGTCAGATGCTCTACCGACTGAGCTAATGGCTCGTTATGTTATGATGCTCCGCTTCCTATTGTGCTGTTGCATTGCCGCGTGTGCTCGTCGTGTTGCGAGTGAATTCGGTGATGCAGCACTCCTCGCAAGCCTGCACATAGGTGATATTCGATGATGTCGGCGGCTTGCTCTACCGACTGAGCTAATGGCTCGTTATGCTAACTAAAAAGAACTTCTAGCTTATGATCATGCTCTCTTTTGAAAACAAAAAATGGCTGGGCTACCAGGATTCGAACCTGGGAATGACGGGACCAAAACCCGTTGCCTTACCGCTTGGCTATAGCCCAACGAAACAATGAATTCTTAAATCCTGCTCACGCCTGAACAAATAATTTCCAAAAAGAGATGACCCGTACGGGATTCGAACCCGTGTTACCGCCGTGAAAGGGCGGTGTCTTAACCGCTTGACCAACGGGCCATATGAATGGCGGAGAAGGAGGGATTTGAACCCTCGCGCCGCTATTAGCGACCTACACCCTTAGCAGGGGCGCCTCTTCAGCCACTTGAGTACTTCTCCATATGGCTCCACAGGTAGGATTCGAACCTACGACCGATCGGTTAACAGCCGATTGCTCTACCACTGAGCTACTGTGGAATAATACTGTCATTTACTGTCATAATCTGTTATGCAATCAATAACAGCAACGAAAAATATAATACACTATTTAGAATTGAATGTCAACCACTTTTTTAAATAATTATCAGCGACACACTATGTAATGTCAGCTTTATTAATTTAACATGATTCACTAGTTCAGTCAATGGTTTCGAATAAATTTGTAAAAATATATCAATTACGGTCAAACTACATATTTATTATCAAAAGCCCCCATCTTTTCAACGTTCTTCTTTTAAATACATTTTGGGGATCTCCCTTCTATAAATGAATATAAACATCTCCCAAAATCGCTATTGGGTGTTACTACTTCTAATCATTTTCAATTTCCCTTTACATTTCCCGCAGCGATATTTGGAAATGTCTATTCTCCTTTGTCTCTTATAAAGCTGATGACAGTCTTTGCATTGATACACATATTTATATGAATTTTTTTGTGAAGGCAGCGGTTTGCAAAATCTTGGTGAACCGGTGCGCTGAAGCAGCTTTTTAAAATCGGCATCACCATGTTTATATCCTTTTCCTTCTATAAATAAATGATGGTGACATAGCTCATGCTTGATGATTCCTTCAAATTCCTGTTCATCCATTTCCCTTGCGTATTTTGGATTTAATTCAATTTTTCTTTCAGACGGCATATATCTTCCGCCGGTGGTCCGCAATCTAGAATTAAACGCGACTTCATTTTCATAAGGCTTTCCAAAAAACTGCAAAGATAATCGATTAACTAATTCCTGTAATTCTTTTTGTGACGGTAAACTCATATCCAATCTTCCTTTAAACGTTTTTTATTAAGGAGTCTCCAACAATCTAAAAAAGATGTAGTGGCCAAATAAAAAACGTAAATGTTATATACGGGGATTTATAAGCCTTCAACCCGAAACTTAGACTAGGAAGTGGGAAACTCCTACTTCAAGCGAAGTTGACATTGTCCCATTCTATCACAATGTAGTGGCATATCCCAGACCATTATTCTCAATAAGGTCCCTTAATTCGATAAAGAAACCATAAAAAAACAAGCAAAAAAATTGTTAACATCCCGCGCTACCTTACCCGCTCCCCTAATAAATTTCACGCAAAGTTTCGTTTGCCAGCTAAAATAAACAAGCAAAGTTATTGCCCTAATAAACCATTCGGCAGCGAATGACTTCATTCACTTAATTAAACTTATTATAAATAAATATTGATTTTTATTATCTTTGTATTTATAATAAAATCATAGCAAGATAACTTGTCTAAAAGGAGAGGTGCTTTCATTGACTGAAAAAAGAAAAACGATGACTACTGCAACAGGTGCTCCTGTTGGGGATAATCAAAATTCACTAACAGCTGGACAAAGAGGGCCTGGCTTAATTCAAGATTTTTATTTGCTTGAAAAATTGGCTCATTTCAACCGGGAAAGAATTCCGGAGCGGATCGTTCATGCCAAGGGTGCGGGTGCACATGGGTATTTTGAAGTAACGAATGATGTATCCAAATACACAAAAGCTGCCTTCTTAAGCGAAGTCGGCAAACGCACACCGGTATTTACACGCTTCTCCACTGTTGCAGGAGAACTGGGTTCAGCAGATACTGTCCGTGACCCACGCGGTTTTGCGACGAAATTCTACACGGAAGAAGGAAACTACGATTTAGTAGGAAACAATACACCTATCTTCTTTATTCGTGATGCAATCAAATTCCCTGATTTCATCCATACCCAAAAACGTGATCCGCGCACACACTTGCATAATCCGACAGCAGAGTTTGATTTCTGGTCATTGTCACCTGAATCACTTCACCAAATTACTTATTTACATGGAGATCGTGGGATTCCGGCAACATTGCGCCATATGAATGGCTATGGAAGCCATACTTATAAATGGGTAAACGCACAAGGCGAAGCTGTATGGGTTAAATACCACTGGATTAGCGATCAAGGAGTCAAAGGCCTTGACGAAGATTTGGCTACCAAGCTTGCTGGAGAAAATCCGGATTATCATACAGAAGACTTGTACAATGCAATTGAAAATGGGGATTATCCTTCTTGGACTTTGTATGTACAAATCATTCCTTATGAAGATTATAAAACATATAAATGGGATATCTTTGATGTAACCAAAACGGTTTCCAAGAAAGACTATCCACGCATTGAAGTTGGTAAAATGGTGCTGGACCGCAACCCTGAGAACTACTTTGCTGAGGTAGAACAAGTTGCGTTGTCTCCAGGAAACTTTGTACCTGGTATCGAAGCATCACCTGACAAAATGCTGCAAGGACGCATTTTCAGCTATGCAGACGCACATCGTTACCGTCTTGGCATCAATCATCATCAAATTCCTATTAACCGCCCGGTTGTTGAAGTAAACAATAACTATCGTGATGGATACATGCGTGTCGATGGCAATGGCGGGGGATCCGTTTACTATGAGCCGAACAGCTTTAACGGCCCGGTTGAAGATCCGGCTGCCAAGATTTCGCCATTTGAGGTAACCGGTGAAGCAGATTCTGTCGCTTACAACAGTGATGATCACTACACACAACCTGGTGACCTTTACCGCATGATGAGCGCTGATGAAAAGGATCGTCTGATTAAGGCATTCGTCAACCATATGAAACCAGTCAAAAAAGAAGAAATTAAACTCCGCCAAATCGGGATTTTCTATAAAGCTGATCCTGAATGGGGAGAAAGAATCGCAGAAGGTTTGGGTCTAAAGGTACCTGAAACTGTAAGGTAATAAGCATAAAAAGAGGTTTGCCGCAGCGGCAAACCTCTTTTTATCATCATTTTTCGGCTGGCGGTTCTACCATGGATAGTGCGATGCGTCCTTTTGCTTCATCAATTTTATCTACCCAAACAGTCACCACATCGCCTACGGATGCAATATCCATTGGATGCTTTATAAATTTATTGGCCATTTTGGAAATATGGACAAGGCCGTCCTGCTTCACGCCGATATCGACAAATACGCCAAAGTCTACAACATTTCTGACCGTTCCTTGCAGCTGCATGCCGGGTTCCAAATCGGCTAATGTCAAGACATTTTGTTTGAGCAACGGTCTTGGTAAATCATCCCGCACGTCCCTTTCCGGCTTGCTCAAAGCCTGCATAATATCCTCTAGCGTCATGACACCAATATCCAGCTTATCCGCCGTTTCCTGCGCATCCAATTTCTGCAATGCCTCTTGAAGCTTGGCGGTCCCAATATCTTCCAAATTGCAGTTAATCATGTCTAAAAGCTTAAGCGTATGCTCATAGCTCTCCGGATGGATTGGTGTACGGTCAAGCGGGTCGTCGCCATCAATAATCCGTAAGAAGCCAATACCTTGTTCATACGTTTTCGCACCCAGTCTAGGTATCTTTTTCAACTGCTTGCGATTGGTGAATTTCCCGTTTTCGTTGCGATATTTGACAATGTTATTGGCCACTGTTTTGTTCATACCGGAAACGTATTGCAACAATGACGGAGAGGCGGTATTTGCATTGACACCTACCTGGTTTACTGCTGTTTCCACAACGAACGTCAATGATTTATTGAGTTCCTTTTGGCTGACATCGTGCTGGTACTGTCCGACACCGATTGACTTCGGATCGATTTTGACAAGTTCTGCAAGCGGATCTTGCACACGCCGGCCAATCGATGCAGCACTTCTTTCTTCTACATGCAGATCTGGGAATTCCTCCCTTGCCAGTTCGGAAGCGGAATAAACACTTGCACCTGCTTCGTTAACAATAATGTAGGGGATGGACAACTGATGCTTTTTAATAACATCGGAAATAAATTGTTCCGTTTCCCTGGAGGCAGTACCGTTGCCAATCGCAATCAATTCGATGCCATATTTTCGGATAAATTCCAGCACAATTTTTTCTGCCCCAGCTGTATCATGCTTCGGTGCGGTAGGATACATCACGCCAACCTGATGCACTTTTCCCGTTTCATCAATTGCTGCAAGTTTACAGCCTGTTCGAAATGCCGGATCGACGCCCAGGACGGTTTTGCCTTTCAGCGGCGGTTGCAGCAATAGGTTCTTCAAGTTTTTTGAAAAAATATCGATTGCATGGATTTCCGCTTTTTCGGTTAGACTGCTGCGTATTTCTCGTTCAACCGCGGGCTGAATCAGTCGCTTATAGCTGTCGTCAATTGCAGCGTACAGAAATTGACTCACATCTTTATCTGCTTGTTTTTTAACTGCTTTTCGCCTGAGGTAGTCAATAATCCTTTCTACCGGCGGGACAATGTTTACCTTTAAGATATCCTCTTTTTCACCGCGGTTTAATGCAAGTACACGGTGTGATGCGATAGAACGGACAGTCTCACTGTAATCATAATACATTTCAAATACACGTTTCTCGTCTTTTTCGATATCTTTACTCTGGGCTTGGATCGATCCACGCTTAAACGTTTCCTCGCGTATGTATTCCCGATAGGTTGGCTCGTCTGCAATCCATTCGGCAATAATGTCATTTGCTCCCGCAAGCACGTCCTCTATGGTATGTAGCTCATTTTCTTCAGAAATATATTTAGCAGCTTGCGTTGAAAGATCGGCTTGTTGTACTTGAAACAGCAACTCTGCTAAAGTTTCGAGACCTTTTTCTTTGGCGATTGTCGCCCTCGTTCTTCTTTTTTGTTTATAGGGCCTATATAAATCTTCTACGCGTTGAAGTTGCTGCGCTTGAAGGATTTCATTTTTCAGTTCGTCTGTCAATTTCCCTTGCTCGTCGATCAGGCGAATGACTTCCTCCTTGCGCTGTGCAAGATTTGTTGCATAATGCCATGTATCTTCAATCGATTTTATTTGTACCTCATCCAGTCCACCGGTTGCTTCTTTGCGATACCGGGCAATAAAAGGAACCGTGTTGCCTTCTTCCAGCAGATTAATAACGGTGGTAACGATACGTTGACTTACTTTCGTCTTTTTTGCCACCAAGTGAATTAATTTTTCATCTAATGCGATTGCCAATGTTTCAGCCTCCTTATCTCCTAGAATCATTTTATCAAATTCAACCACCTGCTGCATGGTTTACGAAAAGTGAAAGCGCCCCTGTTGCCTAAAAGAGCGATGTGTCGGGCAGGTTGTGTTCCTTGTGGCATGGGCTACGGAATGATACGGTTTTGTTTTGTTTCGGTTGTACGGGGGATGGGGCTACCGTTTGATGGGATTTTTCCCCGTTTTGTCGTTCATACCGGTGATGAGCTACCGAATGATGCAATTTTTCTCTTGTTCGGTCGTTCATTCGGCTTATGAGCTACTGAATGATGCGGTTTTTCTTTCGTTCGGTCGTTCATTCGGCTTATGAGCTACCGAACAACACTATTTTTCTTTCGTTCGGTCGTTCATCGGGCTTATGAGCTACCGAATGACGCAATTTTTCTTTCGTTCGGTCGTTCATCGGGCTTATGAGCTACCGAATGACGCAATTTTTCTG
>NZ_JAROCA010000013.1:7022-51006 GCF_030732005.1 Tigheibacillus jepli
GAGCTACCGAATGACGCAATTTTTCTTTCGTTCGGTCGTTCATCGGGCTTATGAGCTACCGAATGACGCAATTTTTCTCTTGTTCGGTCGTTCATTCGGCTTATGAGCTACCGAATGATGCAATTTTTTTCTTGTTCGGTCGTTCATTCGGCTTATGAGCTACCGAACAATCAAATTCTTCCCCTCGTTCGGTCGTTCATTAGCACGACAAGTTACAAATCGATACGATTTTCTACTCGTTCAAGATATACGAAAGATATGTTAATGAAAATCAGGACAAAAACAAAAAAACCGGCTTTATTCTGCCAGTTTGTTAACCGTTATAGCGCATTGCAATCAAGGTTGTGTCGTCTGCTTTTGGTCCGTCATGTGCAAAGGAGAATGATTCGGTGATATCCGTGACATCTCTGGAAAGCAAATACTTTTGCATCAAATCAATATCTGTGACACCATCGGAAAACATAATGAAATTCATGCCTTCTTCCAATTTTCCTTCCATGATGCGAAAAGGTTTCGGATAGCCTGTTAAAAAGCCGGAATTCGGAATACTGCGCTTCTTTTTTCGATTATTATCTACATATAAAATACCGATATTGCCGATGGAAGCATATGAATAGACATTTGTCCGGAAATTCATTTTTAGTATTCCGAGAACAACTCCCCGTTTGCCAATTAATGCCTTGTTGCATATGGACATCAACTGCTGAATGGATGCATCCATATTATCCCTGATGATATCGATCACAATTTGTGACGATTCTTTTGCGTACTGTCCGCTCCCAAGCCCATCAGCCAGTGCGCAAATGAATTTATCCGCGGTTTCCACATAGTAAAAACTGTCGCCACAATAGCTTTCTCCGCTTTTCGCCTGCTGGTAAACCGAAACTTGAACCTTTTCCATGTCAGTCAAAAACCTCCGAACGATCTGTCTGCAATGCTTCGCGTAATTTTTTCAGAGAACGGCGCTGCAGACGGGATACATGCATTTGCGATATGCCAAGCAGATCACCGGTTTCTTTTTGGCTTTTGTTTTCAAAATACGTATAATGCAGGATTTGCTGTTCCCGTTCGGATAAAACTGGCATGATTTTTTCAAGTAGCAGTTTTAAATCCGTGTTGTGAAAACTGTTATCGGTCTCTCCCACAATATCCAGCAATGATACGGTGCTGCCGTCCGAATCTGCTTCGATTTTCCTGTCGACAGAAAGTGCCTTGTAGCTTTTTCCCATTTCCATTGTTTCCAGGACTTCTTCCTCGGAAACATCCAAATAATCGGCTATTTCCCTGACGGTTGGCGATTTCTTGTTTTGTGATGTCAGCTCGTCCGCCGCTTTTTTAATTTTTGGTCCCAACTCTTTGATACGCCTGGGAACATGCACACTCCATGTTTTGTCACGGATGAATCGTTTAATTTCACCAATAATGGTTGGAATTGCGAAGGATTCAAAGGACTTTCCCATGGTAGCGTCAAAACGGCTGATGGCTGCGAGAAGTCCTATCATGCCGACCTGTACCAGATCTTCGTGAATGGCGGAATTCCTGGAATATTTCCTTGCAATGGACTCTACCAAATCCTTATATGTAAGCACAAGCCTTTCTTGAACCTCTTTATTGTCAGGAAATTTTTGTGCTGTTGCAATCCATTCATATATTGCTTCTTTATCTTCGTTATGTTGCTGAGATTTGGTCGTCACTTACGTCCACCTCTGCTTCACTCAAGAACTTTGTCATTAGCACAATTACCCCATGATCATTGCTAATTTCGACCTTGTCCATGAGTGCATCGATTAAAAACAGACCAAAGCCGCCCTCACGAAGATTTTCAATCGGTTCATCATGCCGATACGGTCCAATTTTTTCTTTGATATCCTCCAGTCTGAAACTGCCGCCCCGATCAGCGACCATCACTTCCAAACGGTTGCTGTATATGCCAAAACCAATCGTCACTTCGCCAGGTTCTTCTCTATATGCATGTGTGACCGCGTTGGTAATGGCCTCGGAAATAGCGACCTTTAAGTCCTCAATATCCTCATATAAAAATCCCATGCGACTCGCAATACCAGACATGCTCAGTCTTGCCATGCCAACGTATTCCGCTTTGGCAGGAATCCTTATTTCCACAAAGTCAAATTCCTGTTTCATCCATTTGCACCCCATTCGATATCCATGATTTCAATTAAGCCGGTTATTTCAAAAAGACGCAATACCCGGTCTTGTAAATGTACCAATTTCATGCTGCTGTTATTTTCTTTCGTCGATTTTAGTGCACTTATAAAGACACCAAGACCGGTACTATCCATGTAACTGACGTCTTTCAAATCGACTTTCACCAGGAAATTTTCCTTTTTTGTCAACGGCAGTAATGCTTCCTTTAGTTTAGGTGCCGTATATGCATCAACCTCACCCGCAGCAGCCAACACTGCCGTCTCCTCATCTTGTTCCATAATTTCTACTTGTAGATCCATACGTACCCTCCCCACGAATTTTAAGGTTAAAAAATGGTTGCCAGCACTCTCTGGCAGGCAGCCCATTTCATCCTTATTTTGGTGGTTACCACTCTTATATACCACGTTTTACGAGACACAAAACTCATTTCTTTAAAATAATCAGTGTAAAGTCATCACGAAGATGAAAATTCTGCAGCCTTTCGAAATGCTTATACACTTTTTCCGCCATTTCCTGAGCAGGCAAATGCATATGCTGTTGGATAACCTCCAGTACCTCTTCTCTTGACAGAAAATTATCGCCATACCTGCATTCTGTTACACCATCGGTCAGCAGAACAATCATATCTCCCTCTTTGATTGTTCTTTCATATTCCGGATAGTCTGTTTCACTGGTAACACCAAGCACAAGCCCTTTTGTTTTTAATTCCTCAAAGTTTTTGGTATCTCCGTGGTAATAAAAACCCGGTTCATGACCTGCCGAGGAAAAAAGGAATTTGCTTGTTTGCGGAAAATATTGTGCGTAAAACATGGTGATGAACATGCTGGGATCCACGTTTTTTTCAACAACCCGATTCAAATTTTTCAAGATTTTATTCGGGCCCATCGTATCTTCCGGCAAACTGTCCATGGCGTATTTAATCATGGACATGCATAATGCAGCCGGTATGCCTTTTCCGCGAACATCTGCAAGTGCAATTCCGATATCACCGTTTTTTCCGGTGATAAAATGATGATAATCGCCATTCATTTGATGTGCCGCAACACTGACGACGCCAATTTGGAGATTTTCCACAACTGGTACCGTCGTTGCAAGCAATGTTTTTTGCATACCTGCAGCTATTTTTAATTCGGACTTGATTTCCAACTGTTTCTCACGCAATGTTTGATATTCCTGCAATGCCAAGCCATAACTAATCATGGTTTCCAGTAAAAAGTCCAGCCCGCGTAAATACGCTTGCGGCATATCATCATACATTTCCTGCAGTGATTGAATATGCAAATTTACAATTTCCTCTGGCGTGATGCCTTGTTTGATAAAACTTTTGGAAATTTTTTCTGCGCCGTATAACGCTTTCTCGTCTTCTGTATCGATATAGAGTTTCAGAAGATCTTTATAGCTGTCTTCCTGTATATCTATAGCGTCCATCCCCAAACCTCCTTGTGCTATTCGGCAAGATCGCATCACAGTAATTATCGCAGCCACTTTACAGCTGTAACAATTGTTCCCTTGCCTACTTCTGATTGGATATCAAATTCATCCATCAGGCGCTTCACACCGGGAAGACCCGCACCAAGGCCTCCTGAGGTAGTATAGCCGTCTTCCATTACTTGGCTGATGTTGTCGATACCGGGTCCGTTATCAGATGCAATAATCCGCAAACCTTTGTGATTCATCCCCTCTATCGTCTCAAAAGTGACCTTGCCATCTTCAGCATACAAATAAATATTGCGCGCGATTTCCGAAATTGCGGTTGCGATCCTGGCTTGATCGACAGTTCCAAAGCCCAATTTTCGGGCGATTTCACGTCCAAGCTGCCTCGCACCAACGATATCCCATTCTTTTTTTATCCCGATGAAGGAATGTGGTTCCATGCTCATTCCCCCAATTCCTGATGGAGTTTCATAAGGCCTTGCTCAAGATCCAATGCGGTTTGTACATTTTGCAAATGAATGCCCAAATCAATTAATGTGATGGCAACAGCAGGCTGAATGCCGGTAAGCACTACTTTTGCCCCCATCAAATCCGACATCGAGACAACCTCCCCCAATACCTTGGCAATAAATGAATCGATAATATCAACGGATGTCAGGTCCACAACAACCCCGGTAGCCCCGGTTTCGTGGATTCTTTGCAACAAGTCTTCCTGAAACTGGATGGCTGTCTTGTCATCCAGTTCCATTTGTATGGAAATCAATAAGTAGTTACCCAATTTTAAAATAGGAATTCGCACCTTCTCACACCCCTTTAATGGATTTGATTAGTTGCTCGATATCGAAATGTTGTTTTGTGTCCAAGTCTGTTAACTTCCTATTTGTCATTTCCAATGCGCTTGTAAAACCTTTTTCGAGCGTGTTTTTCGTTGGAAATTTCTCCAAATCAATACCCAGATTGACAATTGTTTGAGCAATTTCAGGGCGAATACCTGATAAAATGCATATTGCACCTACCAGTCTCACCGCTTCTGCAGCTTGAATGATATGGTGGGCAACCATGGTGTCCACGACAGGAACACCGGTGATGTCAATCAGGACGACTTCCGAATTATGGCGAATGACACCATCTAGCAAATTTTCCATGATTAATTTGGCGCGCTCCGTATCGATTGTCCCAATCAAAGGCATGACGGTGATGCCTTCGACCACAGGGATGAGCGGAGCAGATAGTTCCTGCAATGCCACGCGCTGCAAGGAAACAATATTTTCCCAGCTTCCGGAATATTCATTGACAAGCTGCCTGATGATCGGTTCCACCCACTGGTCAACACTCGTTAATATAAGGGATAGTGAATCAGTATCTACCTTTTTTGTCGTTCCCAAAATAACATCAATTGTTGCTCTGCGAAAAACCTGCAGCCCATCTGTTATATAACTTAATGGCCATCCAAGATTGATGATTTTTTCGGAGAATAATTCAACGGATTTTGTCGATCCCCCATCATTGATACTTTCAAAAATGACATTGGCGAACTCCCGATTTGTACTTTCAAAAAGCTCGTCCGAAATGGTGGATGTATAGTTTTGTGATTTCAGCTTTTCAACTTCATTTTTCCATGTCTCGACAATGGATTCGCGATTGTCCAAAGCGATTTGTTTTAAATTTTCATCCATGGGTTCTCCTCCAAACCTCACAATATATTTTTTTAATTATTGTCACACGGAAAGCAGCATTATGCAAATTATTCCACATTAATTCGATGTATTTTGACGATTTTCCAAGAACAAACGGAAGCGCCCTTTACAGGCTAAAAGCGCGACGTCCTGGGGCTGCGATTACTCGCCCCATCGAAAACCATTTGGGACTGCGATTACTCGTCCCACCGAAAACCATTTGATAGTTGCTGGGCGCTGGAGCCGGACATGGCTTTCATCCCAAGTTCCCGAAATTTATAACGAGATTAATTTGAGAATGCTGTAATATCAAGGTCTCATCGTAAATTTGTTCTTGAATTCATCGTTACACTTTAATTATTTGTAACGAGGGAACTTTCCAGTAATTACGCGGGTTTTCAAAGATTCTTGTTACACAATCCGGGAATCCAGGTTTCATAGCAAATGGCATGAACACTGCCCAATATTATTCTTTTTTACCAAATTAAAAAAACAAACCCCCTCGCGCCATCTGCACAAAGGGATTTATTGATTATGATGATGGTTTCCATACATTTCCTTTAGTCCAAGACTGATTTCAAGTGCATGGTTAATCTTTTTCATCATTTCTTTATCCAACTTGGTTATTTTATCAGTCAACCGTTGTTTATCCAACGTCCGAATTTGTTCCAGCAAGATGACAGAGTCACGGTCGAAGCCGTATTTTTTCGCATCGATTTCAACATGTGTCGGAAGTTTGGCCTTTTGAATTTGAGCGGTGATTGCAGCAACAATGACTGTTGGACTAAACCGGTTTCCAATATCGTTTTGGAGGATCAACACCGGGCGAACGCCTCCCTGTTCTGATCCAACAACAGGGGAAAGGTCGGCGAAATAAACTTCACCTCTCTGTACAATCAAAAGCTACACCCCGATCACTGTTCGCTCTAAGGTGATTACTGCCTCCTCTTCAGCTTGAAAAGCCTCGGAAGCGATCTTGAGATTGATTCTGGCCATTTCTTGATAACCTTTTTCCATGGATTCATAGAAATTCTGAATATGCTCCTGTTTCTTCGCCTCAAGGTAATTTCTTGTCGCCTGACAGATGAAATCACTAAGGTCCGTATATTCATTCTTCATTACTCCATCCACCTCATTCAGCAAGTTTGTTGGCATCTTCACCAAAACCTCTTGTAAGCCTTCAGACAAAATCATGCACCTCCACCAACATTTAACGAGCAGATTAATTATCTTTTACAATCATATCATTCCATAGCCCCAAATGCAAAATGATTCTTGGACTTTTTGCTTAAATATTTCATTATTTTGGTTTTAAAATCATCCGAACGGGGAAAAGAAAGACACTCTCGTTAAAATACGTGTTCAAAAGGTGGATAAAAGGACCGATTTTACGATGTGGCATTTTACCTTGTCTTTTGAACAGCCTCTTAAACGTAAATTCTTGGAACCCGTTTTGAAATCAAGCAAGGCACTTCATAGTTAATTGTCCCCAGATAATCTGCAACCTCATCCATTTCGATGCATGCATTGTTTTGCCTGCCAATTAGCGTAACTTTTGTACCTATTTCGTACGGCTGATCCAGCTTGATCATTGTCTGATCCATGCAGACACGGCCTACAATCGGCATGCGCTTGCCAGATACAAGAACCTCAAATCCTTGCATTCTTCGCTGCCACCCATCTCCATAACCAATTGGAATCGTACCAATCCATTCATCCTGTTTGGCGATATACGTCCCTCCATAACTGATAGAAGAACCTGCAGCGACCTTCTTCACATGAACGAGACGGCTATGCAGTGAAAAAGCAGGCTGTAAATCAATTTGCTTTTCCGCTTTGACATATTTGGAAGGATACAACCCATACATGGATATGCCGAAGCGGATATAATTATGCATCTGCTCGGGGAAACGAATCGAAGCTGCACTATTGCCAACATGAACTGTAAGCGGTGTGCTCCAATTACGCCGGACATAGGCAAGCATTTGTTCAAAACACTTCTCCTGCTGATGAAAATACATTAAATCCGCTGCGTCTGCAGTTGCAAAATGGGTGAACACGCCAGTCAATTGGATATGCGGGCAGTCTTTTAAAACGGCAAAAAATGATTGGATTTCCTGTTCATGCCGCATCCCGATCCGCCCCATGCCAGTATCCAGTTTCATATGGATACGGACGGTTCCATCCATTTGCAGCGTTTCGACACGCTCCAGCCATTCCGTTTGAAAAGCCGTTAGCGTGATGTTGTATGCAGCGGCAACAGGGGCGTCTTCCGGCGCAACCCAGCCAAGTACGAGAATTGGGACATCAATTGAAGCTTGTCTGAGAACAATTGCTTCTTCCAGCAACGCTACCGCAAGTGCGCTAACCCCGGCCTTTATTGCTGCTTTTGCAACTGGTACACTGCCATGCCCGTAGCCATCGGCCTTCACTACCGCCATGATATTCGTTGCAGCTGGCAATTTTTGCTTCATTTGAGAAATATTATGCCCGATTGCTTCCAAATTTATTTCTGCCCATGTTTTACGTGATTGAAAAGCTTCCATTTCTTTTTCCGGCTGCTTTCGGCAACCAGGCGCCTCCCTTGATACATTTTTAATTCCATTGCTCTTGTGCACATTATTCCGCTTTCACTTGGACGTGTCAAGGTGCAAAAGTCAAAAATAAAAGCAGACCCTTCCATTATGAGAAAGAGTCCGCTATGTTTGTTTCATTTACTTCACTTCTTTGCCTGCAACGGATTGTGCCACTTCGATTAATTCTTCTTTTGTTAGCTGATCACTTGCCAGGATGTAGTCTGTTCCGTTCGCCGTCCACTCCAATGTTTTGTCGGAAAGTGCACCGACGGATTTTCCAAGGTTAACGATTTCGCCGTCAACATCCTTTGGATAAGACATGGTTTCCTGACTGTTTTTTCGCTCTTGGATAAGCGTAAAATTCTTATCCCCTTTATAAGACATAATCACACGTTTGCCATCTTCTAAATCAACTTCCTGTTTTTCAGCCAATTCCGCCCCTGCAGTGTATTCCGGAAATAGCACTGCCAGTGAATCAACTTGTGCATCTTGATCCTTGGATACCGGCATTTCCGCAACGGCGTTGGTCATGATATCTTTGAGCACAAAATCCTTTTTCTTAAACGTAGGGTCCATGTCAAACTGCTTGAATTTCACTTCAACCAACGACTTTTTATCTTTATCCAACACCTTTACCAAAACTGGAGTATAGCTTTTCTTATCAACGTAAATTTCTTGGAACGGCAAATTGTTGTTGCTTTGGTAATTGGTTTTTGTTTGGAAAACATAATGGGAATCGGTCGCTTTGAATGTCGCATCTTTATCTTTTTTGATATCGTTGAGAAGCGACTGGAACAAATATGGCTGGCTGCTGTTTTGTGGCCATTCGGTTTGAAACTTGAAGCTTTTATTCAAAGCCGGCGTTAATACGTACACACCGTCCTCATTCTTCAAAATGATTTGATTGCTTTTTTTGTCCTGGTCGCTATCGAGCGAAACCCTGTAAAAATCTTTCTTCTTATGCCATACATCAATGGAATACGTTTGGTCTTCCTTTCCGGTTTTCATGCTCATTTGTGCTTTGGCCTTGTAACCGTCCGTTTTTTCCATTTTATTTTCCATTTTCTTGATGACGTCTTCCTGGGATTTTTCCCCGCATGCCGACAGCAGCAAAACCATGCCAACAGCGAGCACAAACCACAATGTCATTTTTTTGATCATGTACATATCTCCCTTGTCTCATTTCCTGTTGATTTGCATGCATCCGGACACCATATGCGTCCATTGCATCATTATTCATGTGTCTGAGGATTAGGACAAAGGGAACACTACCAAATCCGAAAATCAATCAGGAATTTTTCGGATCAAGAAAATGCCGATAAACGCCGGCAATTCCTTCAATAACATCTGTAGCCAATAGGTCATAATAGGTATGGCCAGATGCAATTTGAAGATCTGCCGACATGCCGTGCACAAAGCATGCATTGCACAATGCCTGGAAAATGCTTTGCGGCTGCATCACCATACTAAGGACAATGCCTGTAAGGACATCGCCGCTGCCGCCTTTGGCTAGTCCTTGATTTCCTGTTGTATTCACAGCTTGTCTGCCGTCAGGAGCAGTGATGATGGTAAAACGTCCTTTGAGAACGATATAAACATTGTATTTTTCCGCAAATACTTTTGCATAATGAAATGGTTTGATTGCCAACTCGGAAATGTCAACCTGCAGCAATCTTGCCATTTCTCCCATATGCGGTGTCAGAATGGTAGGATGTTTACGTTGCTTGAGTAGGTGCAGGTTGTTTTGTAAATGGTATAATCCATCGCCATCAATAATCAGTGGGCAAGCTGACGCATTGACTGCCTTTTGTAGGAGTTTGGCGGTGTCTGCATGCCGGCCCATGCCAATTCCGATAGCAACTGCATCTTTTCCATCTAGCGGCAAGTCACCGGTTGTTAGCCACCCGTCATTGGAGGCGATTGTTTGGTACATTGCTTCGGGCGTAAGATTTGCGATTCCGTCGATCACTTTTTCTGTTGATGCTGCTGTAATCAACCCCGCTCCGGCCCGAAGTGCAGCTCTGAGGGTCATCGCAAATGAGCCAGGCATATGATCGCTTCCCCCGATTACAAGTCCTTTTCCATGGCTGCCTTTGTGGGCATCCAAATTTCTTTTTGGCATTGTTCGTTGAAAATAATTGCTGTCTGCAATAAATCTGGTGGCAGACTTGGCAAATAATTTTGCCGGATGCCCAATGGAGACGACTTCCCACTTGCCATAATAGCCTGCTGTATGCGGCAGGAATGTGCTGATTTTCGGTGCAGCTATGATAATTGTTTCATCGGCTTTGACTGCGGTAAAGTCCGTCAGCCCTTCGTCAGCTGGCAATCCGGACGGAATATCTACGGCAAGTACCTTTTTTGCCCGCTCATTGATACAGGTAACGACTGCATCAAGCCCCTTGCGCACCGCACCTTTTATTCCGATCCCCAGCAATGCATCAACAACAATATCAGCTTCTGCAATGGCCTTCTTCCATGCACCGTCACCATCAAAAGCCACATATTCTCCACCACAAGCGTGATACAGATTTTTGTAGAATTGTACCTGTTCGGACAATTTTTCATCCGGAACAGCCTGCAATACCTTCACATCGAACTGTTCATTCAGCAATGTCCTCGCCACTACGAATCCATCTCCACCGTTATTTCCCGGACCGACAACTACAAGCAGCTTATCCGTAACGCGCGCCCTTTGGCTGATTTTTCGCGCCACTTCCCTTCCTGCATTTTCCATTAATAATTTTCCGAATCCAATTTTTTGCATTGTACAATGATCGATATCGTACATTTCTTTTGCGGTAACAATAAACACGTTGTTCCCTCCTACCCGCACTAAAAATATATGAGACAACCATAGTTAATATGCTTGGCTTCCCTATGGTTTTGGACTGCTTTTTTCTATTAGCTGTTATGCTTGGCCTTTGCAAATGAGGCACATTCCTTTGTACGCCTCGTGTACGCTAGTCTTTTTCCAATACGACTTGTGCAACCGCATATGCTTCACTGTGCGATAGTGAAACGAAAATACGGTATCCCTCAAAACCTGCAACCTTCATTTCGGGTGCGCCTTTTTCATTTGGCAAAACTTCCATATCCCCAAAGCCAAGTTGCCCAATACCCGTTCCTGCAGCCTTTGCAAAAGCCTCCTTCGCCGCAAATCTGCCTGCAAGAAATTCCACTCTCCTGCCTTCTGCACGCAACGTGTTATAAAATGCTTTTTCTTTTTCTGTTAAAACTCTGTTTATAAAACGGTCATTTGTTATGTTAGCCTGCATTCTGGCCAATTCGATAATATCAATGCCAATTCCTGCAATCATTTTTTGCCTCCTTGCAGTCTTTTGCTATCCTAGGTGTCTGTTTCATATTATAATTGGAAATAAAAAAGAATAGGTATAGTATGTATGTACTATACATGAGATAGAATTACAATTATTAAAACTTGCTGGTTATAGGTTTAGGGGGCACTGCTTGTGTTTATTCGAAATGAAAAAAGCGTAAAGGATTTTATTCGCCTCTACCCGGTTGTGTCGACTTTGATTATTATTCATTTTGTATTATGGATAATAATTGATTTGCTGAAACTGCCTATTGGCGAATCGATATACAACTACGGGGCAGGTGTAAATTTGTTCATTCATGCCGGTGAATACTGGCGTTTGATCACACCAATTTTTCTTCACGCAAACTTGATGCATACACTCTTCAATTCCTTTTCACTTCTGATTTTTGGACCTGCGCTGGAACAGATGCTTGGAAAAGGCAAATTCATATTTGCCTATTTCTTTGCGGGAATCGTTGGCAATATCGCCACATATGCATTCCACCCAACCGCATTTATGGTATTTGTCGGTGCATCCGGAGCAATATACGGCCTATTTGGCATCTACATGTTTATGGTTCTGTTCCGCAAACATTTAGTTGATAGATCAGATGCGCAAATCGTTATTGTCATTTTTGTCATCGGGCTGATTATGACATTCCTTCAGCCCAACATTAATATCCATGCCCATGTGTTCGGCTTTATTGCCGGTTTTGCACTTGGTCCCATCATTTTAAACAACGTTCGTCCATATTCTCCATGGCGCACATATGTAGAACCCAAACGGGAGGATATTGGATTTGACCCGAATCGCTGGCAAAAAAAGCACATCATACCGGCGAAAATAAGAAGAAACTGGATATGGATTATCCTTGGAATCCTTGTTATACTCGGTCTTCTTAGCAGAATTGGATTGTTTTAGAAAAATTTAGGGTTCTGTTGTTTTGTAGGGGGCAAATGGGAGTTTATGATGGGAAAGGCTGGTCTGTATGTAGTACAAGGCCGGTCTTTAAGTCTGGGTGGCTACGCGGAGCGGGTGCAGTTCGTTTGGAATGGGGGTGGAGTTGCTCCAAGTGGGGTAAGTCGCTCCAAACGCGCGCAACCCGCTCGAGACTGAAGAAAGTCGCTCCAAGTGAGGGGTAAGTCGCTCGAAATGGTGCAAAGTCGCTCCAAATCCATCAAAGTCGCTCACAAAACAGGCAAAGCCGCTCCATTTGCTGCAAAAGTCGCTCGCAATTGCTAAAAAGTCGCTCCAGATCCATGAAAGTCTCTCCAACCTCGTAAAAGTCGCTCCAATCCATAATAGGTCGCACCCCAGGCAACGCACCGCGCTCAAAATTTCCAAACCAACCCAAATATGCAAAAGCCGCATACCCTATCAAATAGGCATGCGGCTTTTGAATGTTTCCTTATTTATTATGCGTCCGGCGCTGAAAGTTGTCTTTTCGTTTGCGATTGAAATTGTTCTGACGCTTGCCATAATGACGTTTATTATTAGGGCGGCGATTATTATCATTGGAACGCTGGGCCTTTTTCACTGAAACCGGCGCAATCGAAGAGATCCTTACAGGTACATCCTTACGTTCTTTGGTCAGCATTTTCAGTGCAGCTGAAACAACGGAAATTGAATCATGTTCCTGTAATAAATCATTTGCTGCTTCATGGTAGGATGACAAGTCATTCTTTTCCAATGTTTTTAGGATTTTTTCAACAGTTGCCTGCTGCTGACCGCGCTGCGCATCTTTATTGCTCGGCGGCACCAGTCGTTTCATCTTGCTTTTTGTAACTTGTTCAATCAATTTCAAATGTGCCATTTCACGAGGCGTGATAAAGGAAATTGCCTCACCCATATGACCAGCCCTGCCGGTACGTCCAATACGGTGAACATAGCTTTCCGGGTCCTGCGGGATATCGAAATTGTACACATGCGTAACACCGGAAATATCCAAACCACGTGCTGCTACATCCGTTGCAACCAGCACATCAAGACGTCCATGCTTGAACTTGTTTAATACGGACATGCGTTTTCCCTGTGTCAGGTCGCCGTGGATTCCTTCTGCACGAAAGCCACGTGCTTGCAGGCCTTCAGCTACTTCATCTACGCGTTTTTTTGTGCGGGCAAATACAATTGCCAAATCAGGATCATGAATATCCAGGTGGTTGGACAAAGTATCAAACTTAAATTTCTCCGGTACTTCAATGAAATACTGCGCAATGTTTTCAACCGTCAGTTCTTTTGCCTTGATTTTTACTTCCTTTGGATTTTGCATCAAATGCGTTGCGATATCGCGGATTTCTTTTGGCATTGTCGCCGAGAAAAGCAATGTCTGCCTGTCTTCCGGAATGCTCTTTAAAATTTCGCGAATGTCATCAATAAAGCCCATGTTCAGCATTTCGTCTGCTTCATCCAAAACTGCGATCCGTACATGATCTACGTGAATCGTTTTCCTGCGCAGGTGGTCCAGCAATCTTCCGGGTGTTGCCACAACGATCTGTGGTCTATCTTTCAGGGAACGAATTTGTCTATCCATATGCTGCCCACCATAAATAGGCAGTGCACGGATGCCCATAAATTTGGCAAGCCGGTTAATCTCTTCTGCTACCTGAATGGCTAATTCTCTCGTAGGTGCTACAATCAACGCTTGGACACTTCGCTCAGCCTTGTTGATTTTTTCCAAAATCGGGATGCCAAATGCCGCCGTCTTGCCTGTACCCGTTTGGGCCTGTCCAATTACATCCAATCCTTCCATAGCCATTGGGATTGTCTCGGCTTGTATCGGTGTTGCCTCTTCAAAACCCATTTTTTCCAGTGCACGCATAATCGGCTGCGAAATACCTAGTTCTTTAAAAGTTGTCACGTATATCTTCTTCTCCTTTGTTGTGATTGATTTGCATGTATCAGGCTTTCAAGCTTGTTTTGCATAAAGATCCATAGCAAAAACGGCCAAAAATTTTGGCACGACAGGCAAGAAACCAGATTCCGGAAAACACCAATACGAAAACCGTATGCAAGAGGAAGATTCAAAACGGATGAAAAACGATATGACGATTGCACAATGTGCATTCATCATTTTTTATTGCCCAAAGTTGGGTTGACCGGTTGTCGAAGGGAGTCAAAAACCGGCAGCTTTGTATAAAGTTTGTACGTTATAGTTTTTCATTTTATCTTCTATTGTATCCGAAAATATCCTGCTATAGACCATCATATAGAGTCAGCATACTCTATTTCAAAACACTCTGCGTGAAAAGAAGGCCTTTATTTGTCAATAAGAAGCCTTCGATTCGGACCATGCTTATTATCATTCAACTTATCATAACACATTATCGGTCGTGATATCTACTAGTTGATATATTTTTTCCTGTATGGCATGGTAAAATTAAAATAGATGAAATCAATTGCATTTCATTCACATGTAAAAGACAGAATTGTTGAGGAAGTGCTATAGTATGAGACATCCACCATTTAATCCATATGCAGCTGTAGTCATCGGGGTCATCGCTGTATCGACATCGGCTGTACTTGTTAAATTAGCAAGCGGAGCACCCGCTGGAATTATCGCCAACTACCGACTGTTGTTTGCGGTGTTGTTAATGGCTCCGATTATCTTTATAAAATACCGTGATGAACTGAAACAAATAAACAAAAAGGACTGGATCCTTTCAGCCATTTCCGGTATTTTCCTTGCCTTTCATTTCATTTTGTGGTTTGAATCGCTAAATTATACATCCGTTGCAAGTTCCGTTGTACTTGTTACCTTACAGCCAATTTTTGCCTTTTTGGGGACGTATATCTTTTTCAAAGAGCATTTTTCACCCGGTGCCATCATTAGCATGATTATTGCTTTATTCGGAAGCGTAATAATCAGTTGGGGAGATTTTCAATTAAATGGTGCTGCCTTTTATGGTGACATGCTGGCATTGGCAGGGGCAGTATTCATCACTGCGTACTTTTTGATTGGGCAAAATGCACGCAGGAGACTGTCACTTATGACATACACATTTGTTGTTTATGGTGTCAGTTCGATTACCTTAATCATTTACAATTTGATTTTGGGAAATGCTTTTTTCGGCTATCCGTTAGGACATTGGTGGATTTTCCTCCTGCTTGCCATTATACCGACATTTTTGGGGCACACCCTTTTCAATTGGGCGCTTCGTTGGCTAAGTACCGCAACGATATCGATGGGTACTGTATTTGAGCCGGTTGGATCGACGATTTTAGCCTATTTCATCCTTCATGAAACCGTCACAGGATCCCAGTGGCTCGGCGGTACAATCGTCATTTTCGGCTTGATGCTATTTATTTTGAGCACGAAGCGAAAACCAAAAGTTACCATTTCCAGGAAGCATTGATTGCTTCCTTTCTACTTTATAACAAAGGCGCAAGCGCCCGTTTAGCAACGCACAGGACGTGCTAGTGGAATGTTCCAGAAGTCCTTTCCAAAACCTTGTAAATAAAACTGGTGTTCTTTGAGAATGTGAACAAGAATATGCGCTTCAACCGCCGCAAATGGAATATACTCGCTTTCCGCGAGCGGCTAATGAGCCTCCTCAGCGCTATCGCGCTTGCGGGGTCTCATCGAGGCCTTTCATCCCGCAGGAGTCGCGAATATTCCATTTGCTGGTGGGTGTTAAATCCCATAAACTGGTATTACTAATTTGATCACAGGGTAAATTTCTGAATACCCTAACTGTACGTCAATTTATTTATAATCCGAGCTACAAAATACGTAATCCTGCATTCATTATGACGATACACAGTTGATTGGAACGGAAGGCGGCGACTCTATGAAATAGAAAACCACTTTTTCTGCATGCGATGTAACGCTGCCGAAGCCTTCCTTGTCCTGCGGGAATAATGGTTTTCAGTGGGGCGAGTAATCGCAGTCCCAGCACAAGTCCGAAGACCCCGCAAGCTAAAGTGAAAGAGAAGGGCAGACTAAAAGCGGGCTTTGCTCCAAACTCACGTATACCTTCGCCGGGGCAAGGAGGCCGAGGCCGTGCCCGCTACTCTGCCTTCCGTTCCAATCAACAGTTTTTGCATAAAGCTAACTACCTTTTGTTTACATATAATGTCGCTCATATATTTGATTCGGAAAAAACTTTTGGGATGCTCCACTAGTACAGGCGTTATGGCGAGTAATCGTATCCTTGGACGTCGCACTTTTAGCTTGTAAGGGCGGTGCGACTTTGTCCGTACTTGGGCTGAGGGACTTACAAACAAATTTTTATTTTCTGCAGTGTCACGGTCTGGTCAAAAATGTTGTTAAAATTTCCCCTACTTTTGCGGACCTTTACCTGTTATACTTACAATATTCCATAAAAAGCGGGTGAACCCATGAATATCCAAATAATGACAGATGGTGGAGCCGACATTGGACAGCGGATGTTGGAAAAACTGCATGTCCATATTGTTCCGTTGTATTTGCATTTTTCCGACGGCCAATACAAAAGCCAGGAAAATATGGATTTGGATCATTTTTATAAAAAAATTGCTGAAAACAAAGAAATTCCTACCACATCTGCGGCAAGCCCGCATGATTTTTATAAGGCATACAAAGCCGTTAAGCCGGATGTTCCGATTATTATGCTGAGCCTTTCAAAGGGCTTAAGCAGCACATATGAAAACGCAGTTGCAGGAAAAAACTTGCTATTAGAAGAAGAGCCGAATCGGCAAATTGAAGTAATCAACACGAAAACTGCCTCATGTGGCATTGCACTGCTTTTGCATGAAACTGCGAAAATAGGTGCACAACACGCCACCTTTGAAGAGATTGTGACCCATTTGCGCAACCGTGTCGAACAAACGACAACCCTCTTTATGCTGAAAACGCTGGATAATCTGATTCTGGGTGGCAGACTGGATAAAGTGAAAGGCGCCATTGCCAAAACCTTAAACATTAAACTACTGATGAAAGGCAATGGCGAGGGAAAAATTGAAGTAACCGAAAAAGTCCGCGGAAATAAAAAGGCAATGCGCCGTATGATTGAACAAATCGGCGATTATGCAAAAAGCTTTGAGGATAAAGTCATCACCCTGGCTCATGGTAATGACGAGGAACGTGCCCGCTCCATTCTTGGTGAGATTATGCAGCGCTATCCATTTAAGGACGGGTTTTTGATGCAAACTGGCCCATTAATTGCATCTTATGGCGGAGAGGGAGCCATTATCATTTCTTTTTTCGCTGATGCCAAAAATTGACCCGAGCCCCACAAACCGGTTTCAGCTTTTTACAACTGACACCGGTTTTTTTAAAAACTGATAGACGAGCGAATTTAATGTTTCCTTATCACTTCCCAGGCACATCAGATGCTTTGATTTATCAAAAAAGACAACTTCCTTTTCCTCTGAGGAAATTTCCTTTTCCAAATAATACGCCGTTTTATATGGGACCATGCCATCACAGTGGCCTTGGGCAATCAACACGGGCGCCTCCACATCTTTTAAATACTTTCTTGTGTACTTGACCAATTTCATGAATTCAACATTCGCTTTAAACGGAACAACACCGAGTTTTTTTCGATAATGAATGTACAGCCTGTTTTGCCGCAGCCTACCTTTGAATCCGTCCTCCACCATATCTGCAGCATCAAGCAAAAGCTGTTTCCAGTATAAATACTTGCCGGCGGGAGCGAGAAGGACAAGCTTATCCACATGATATTTTCCCGCCAAATAGGCCGCAATCATGCCGCCCATCGAAAAACCGATAATGTATATTTCATCATATTTTTCCTTCATTTGAAGCAATGCCTTTTCAGCAGTATCAATCCATTGTTCATAAGTAATATTTTCCAACGCTAAATTTGTCCCATGACCAGGCAGAACCGGCACCTTTATATACCAGTTTGTTTGCTCCCGAAGAAAAGTAGTCAATGGTTCCAATTCATACGGGCCACCGGTATAGCCATGGATAACTAGACAACCAATCATACAAAATCCCTTCCCATTTATGAATTTGATCCGCAAGACATCTCGCAAATATCCTTCTTACCTTTACCCTGCTTTTTCAAAACGTATACCATGAAAAAACGTCCATTTTTATCTCTTGCGGAGAGGAGGAGTTTGAGTGATTCCATCTCAATAAGAAGCGCTATCCTCGGAAGGCGGAAAAAAATGATCCCAGGCTTTTGACCATTGGCGTGAGTTGCTGGAACGTACTTGCTGCATGCCCGACAGTTGACAGTACTTTATCCACGTTCAGCTGACCATCTTTATCATGAAAATAACCCATTATTCCGCCTGGCTTCATTGGCTTGAAAGGACCCGGCTGAAATGGTGCCATAGGCCAGGGCGGCTGCTGTTGCGGGGTAGCCTGCTGTGACGGTGGGGTTTGTGTCGTAAATGGGTTTGGGGATTGAAACGGAAAGCCCCCGTAAAAAGAATGTTCCATATTGAACGGCTGTGCTGTATTTTGTGGCGATGACCATGGAAATTGCTTGTTATCGTTATTTGCAAATTGCTGATTCATAAAAGGATTGGTATCATAAGGAAAAAATTGCTGTTGTTGAAAAGCATTTCCCATTTCCGGTTGCCTCGAGAGCTGGTTGGGGCTATTCATAAAGTCAGATGGAAATTTGCCATCGGAATGAAATGGATATCGCATTCTTTTCACATCCTTCTTTGCTGCTTATATTAATTAAGATATGTCATACAGCAATTGGTTGTGCGTGATGCAGGTCAGATGTCGCCACCAAAAGGGACATTGGCACATCCGAAAGCCGGACAAAAATTTTGCAATTCGTTATCCATTCAGTAGATAATAATGGAATATGTTAAGCATTTTTCAAAAGGAGTGATTACATGCTCGCGTTGGACCATATTGTTATTTCCGGAAAAAATGCCAAGTCAGCCAGTTCCAATTACGGCAGACAATTTTCCATTAAAGCGATAAAAGGCGGAGAACACAAGAATTGGGGAACATATAATTACCTCGCATATTTTTCCAATGAATCCTATATTGAATGGCTGGGAGTCAGCGATGAAAGCAAGCTGAAAACGGCTGACAACCCATTGATTCACCATCTCTTTAGTGTATTGGAAGAAAACAAGGAACCAATCGCGTTTCAATTCGCATTACGAACAAATGAAATGGACGATTATGTGACACATTTTAAGCAAAACAATATTCCATTTACCGGACCTGTAGACGGCAGGCGAACCCGACCGGATGGCACAGAATTAAAATGGCGCATGCTATTTCCAACATTTGATTATAAAGCGGAATTGCTCCCCTTCCTGATTGAATGGGAGACACCGAACACTGCGTTCAGCTTAAGCAACCCCCAGGCCATCACAAGAATAGATCTGGCAGGCATTTCGAAAGAGCGTTTCGCAGAGGTCTACCGTCTAAAATCAAGACGTATTTATAAAAATTTCCTGCCACTGCAAAACACAAAAATTTACTTTCGCGATCATGCAGGGGCAAACAAATTATCATTTGCAATTGAATAAAACAAAGGGCAGCCAAATACTGACCCTTTGTTTTTAGTAAAAAAAGTATATGAAATAGAAAACCACTTTTTCTGCATGCGATGTAAAGCTGCCGAAGCCTTCCTTGTCCTGCGGGAATAATGGTTTTCGGTGGGGCGAGTAATTGAGCCCGAAGCCCCCGCAAGCTAAAGTGAAAGGGGAGGGCCGACTAAAAGCGGGCTTTGCACCCAACTCACGTATACCTTCGCCAGGGCAAGGAGGCTTAGGCTGTGCCCGCTACCCTGCCTTTCGTTCCAATCAACAGTTTTTGCATAAAGCAAACTACTTTTTGTCTACATATAATGCTGCTCATATATTTGATTCAGAAAGAACTTTTGGGATGCTCCACTAGCAAGGGCTTTGGGTGGGTCGAGTATCCGCAGCCCCAAAGTGCTCCAGTTTGTACGTTGCTACGACGCACAGGACGTGCTAGTACAGGCGTTATGGCGAGTAATCGCAGCCACAGGACGTCGCGCTTTTAGCCTGTAAGGGCGCTTGTTCTAACTGATTTTCGCAAAAATACAAGTATCGCGCAGGCCGCTTCCATCCACTGCTACGTCGTCATTGCGAAGCACGCCTTCAAGTGTAAACTTGAGCCTTTGTGCTATAGCTTTGCTCCTATCATTTTGAAAATCGCAGCGGATTTCCACGCGATGAGCTTTTAGTGTATCAAATGCAAAATGCGTTACGCCTTCTACTGCTTCGGTCATATAATAGTTGCCGCTTTTTCTCGTATCGATCCAATACCCGATTTCAAATTTCGGGACATTCCAATCGATGCGATGCAGGCCGGTGCAGCCGATGAATTCATGTGTTTGTTTATCAAAAATATGAAAACGCATATCCGTCCGTTCCAAAAAGGCAACATGCGCCTTCCGAACATTTGCCTCTGTTTCCTCCAGCGATTGCACTTTTTGCGCAAAAGGCAGCCACGGCTTCAGTTCGTTGATGCTCGCTTGCATAGCATCAAAAACCATCTTGCCGTCACCGGGTAGTGGCAAGCGAATGAGCAGCCGCTTTGTTTCAAACTGATCCGGAAAATCACGCAGGATTGGATTTTTCATTATCGTATCCCCCATCTTTGTAAAATTATCCCTATTATACAGAAACCCGGTGAAATAACAAGCATGTTTTTAGTTGTGTTTGCAGATTACCGGGGGTTATTTGCAGGAAACGGCGTTCTATTTACAGATTGGCGGCTCTTATTTGCAGAAATAGGTGTTCTATTTGCAGATTACCCGATTCTATTTGCAGAAATAGGTGTTCTATTTGCAGATTGCCGGATCCTATTTGCAGATTGCTGGATTCTATTTGCAGAAATCCCGATTCTAATTTGCAAAACACCCGGTATAAGTAAAACAGCCGTGGTTGCATCACCATGGCTGTTACAATATAAAAAACATCATGCTTCCAATGCTTGTTTTAAGTCGGCAATTAAATCGTCCTGATCTTCAATACCTACGGAAATCCGAATCAGTCCGTCAGCTATTCCGAGTTCCAGCCTTCGTTCGCGCGGGATGGACGCATGTGTCATCAAAGCCGGGATGGAAATCAAACTTTCTACTGCTCCCAAGCTTTCTGCCAACGTAAAGTACTGCACACGGTCTAATACAGACAATGCCTTTGCCTCATCTTTCACCTCAAAAGAAATCATTCCGCCAAAACCGGTGGCTTGTTTGCGATGGATATCACGTCCCGGGTGATTTTCCAAACCCGGATAGTAAACCTTGTCCACCTGTGGGTGTGCTTGCAGAAATGCAGCAATTGCTGCTGTATTTTTCTCTATTTCTTCCATGCGCAATGCCAATGTCTTTATGCCGCGAATGAGCAGCCAGCTATCTTGTGGTCCAAGAATTCCCCCGGTAGAATTTTGTATAAAATGGATATTTTTGGCAAGTTTTTCATCCTTGACAACAATGAGTCCTGCAACAACGTCACTGTGGCCGCCAATGTATTTTGTTGCACTGTGCAAAACAATATCCGCTCCTAAATCCAGCGGGTTTTGCCAGTATGGTGTGCTGAATGTATTATCGACAATCAACTTGAGTTGATGTTTTTTTGCTATTTCACTTACAGCGTGAATATCCGTGATTTTCAGTAAAGGATTCGTTGGACTTTCCACATAGATTGCCTTTGTATTGGGCTGAATGGCAGCCGTTATATTCTCCAGGTCACTCGTATCCACAAATGTGACCTCGATATTGAAACGATTAAAAACACGCGTCAATACACGAAATGTTCCACCATACACATCGTCTGTTGCAATAATATGGTCCCCCGCAGCAAACAAATGAACAATTGCTGTAATGGAAGCCATCCCGGAACCAAATGCAAATCCGTGCGTTCCATTTTCGATATCAGCAATTAATTTTTCCAATGACTCCCGCGTCGGGTTGCCTGTTCTGGAATACTCATATTTGAAATTTCCAACCCCATCTTGTTTGTACGTACTTACTTGATAGATTGGGGTAGACACCGCTCCTGTATATGGGTCGCGGCTAATGCCCCCATGAATAAATTTCGTTTTCTTTTTCATTGATGAACCTCCCCATAATCATAGATACCACTGCTTATATAACGCTCGCTGCTATCGGGAAAAATGGTAACGATATTGGTCCCCGGTTTTGCAGCTGCTGCCTCTCGTATACTAGCCTCCAGCGCAGAACCTGAAGAACTTCCGACCAGCAGACCTTCTTTTTTGGCAATTTCCGCCACTCGCTGAAAGGCTGCTTCATCAGGAATGGTATGAATGGCATCAAAATAGCTGCGGTCCAAAAATGGCGGCAAAAATTCCATGCCAATGCCTTCCGTGCGGTGAGAGCCCGGTTGACCGCCCTGCAAAATAGAACCCTCCGGCTCGACAATTGCCGTCTTAATGGCTGGATTTTTATCCTTTAAATAGCGGGACGTTCCCATAAATGTACCGCCGGAGCCTGCACCAGCTACAAAAATATCAATCTTGCCGTCCAACGCATGATAGATTTCAGGTCCCAGACTTTCGTAGTACGTATCCGGATTAGCTGTGTTTTGAAATTGTCCCGGATAATAAGCATCCGGTATTTCTTGCAAAAGCGCTTTTGCCTTGGCAATTGCCCCTTCCATTCCCAACTCGGTCGGCGTGTTGATTACCTTCGCACCGAGTGCTCTCATTAGCGTTTGTTTTTCCACACTGAATTTTTCCGGTGTAACGAATATGGCCTGGACTTTATGCTCTATCGCTGCCAGTGCCAAGCCAACACCTGTATTTCCCGCGGTTGGCTCAATGATCGTTCCGCCCGCTTGCAGCTTGCCTTCCGAAAGTGCCCGCTCCAATAAATATTTCCCAAGACGGTCCTTTACACTGCCCCCCGGATTGAAATATTCCAGCTTTGCAAACAAGCGGACACCCTTTGGCAGCGAAAATGCACTTATCTCTACTAATGGTGTTTCACCGATTAACTCGCTTACATGCCTGGCATAGTTCATCATTTCTACCTCACAATTCTTCTGGGATTCACTTATTTCACAGCATGCCGGCATATCTGCATGATCCCGGCATGCTCCAACTAGTTTGTCGATTTTCTCGCATCCATAATCCAGACAAAAGGATTGCATTTCGTAAAGGAAACTTCAAATCCGTTTCGATTAAAAATATTCTGCATGATGGGAATGGTTGTATAATATTCACGCAGCAGGTCTGCTGCCAATCTCCCATACTTTTTTCGCTTTGCTTGTGCTATCATTTCCATTTTTGCCTTATCTGTCGCAAAAATGGTATCCCCAAAAATGATACGCCCATCTTTATGCAATAAGTCGCTGTAAAGGCGAATTGCTTCCCCTTTTTCCTTATCTGTCAAGTGATGAAAAGCATATGTGCTGACAATTGAATCTATTTCATCGGGCAGTGCAGGCAGTGTTAAAAAGTCGCCGTCTTGTACATGTAAACCTGGCATTTTTTCGTTGGCAATTTTGCGCATTCCTTCTGAAGGTTCAATTCCAAACACACGCAATCCCCTGCTTAGCAGCTTCTCGGTCAAATTGCCGGTTCCCACGCCAAACTCAATCACATTGCCTGTTGCTCTTTCAGCAACCTGGTCAAGGATTGAATTGTAATGCAAAAAGACATCGGCATACTGCGGATCACTTCCAGCAACTGTATCATCATAAGATTGGGACCACTCGTCAAACAAATCGTTGAATTCCCTCCCCAATCCAATTCCTCCAATTCATATAAATTTACTATGATTTAACTGTAACACGAATCCGCACAATCCGCAATGGACCATCGATAAAATAAATAAAATGCCCAGATGTTTTTAACCAGTGTGCCTTCACTAGTGGAATGTTTCAAAAATCTTTTCCAAAACCTTGCAAATAAAATTGATGTGCTTAGAGAATGTGAACAAGAATATTCACTCCAATCACCGCAAATGGAATATACTCGCTTTTTAGCGGGCGGCTGAGGCCGTGCCCGCTAAAAAGCGTCCGCCACCCGTTCCAATCAACAGTTTTGGCATAAATCTAACTATCTTTTATTTACATATAATGCCGCTTATATATTTGATTCGGAAAGAACTTTTGGGATGCTCCACTAGCATGAGAGCGAACCCAACATTCCCGTCGCGAGCCACCATTTTTTTCTTAAAAAAAGCAACTCGCCATCTCCTGACGAATTGCTCTTTGTTTTATCCCAATTGCTGATGCAAAAATTCACTTACCGATTCCGGTGTTTTTGTAAATGCACTATGCTGATGGGCAAGTTTTTCACCGTTTTGGAAAATTAGAATGCTTGGAATCCCCATAACCTCATATTTTTCAGCTATTCCGAGAATCTCATCAATATTTACTTCATACCATTTATAATGATTGAATTCATCCATAATGTCACCAATGAACATGTTTAGCCGCTTGCAGTCCGGGCACCAATCTGCAAAAAATTTAATAATAACCGGTTCAGGGCTTGCGATGACTTCATTTAATCTTTCTTCTGTTTGAATATGTTCCATTTGTGCTTTCACCTCTCCTTTAAGCATATTGTACCTATTTCCAAAATGCTTGTCTGCTTCTTTGCTTAATATGCCCCTTACTATTTTGTTTTATTTTCTTTATGAATTGGGTTAATTTCTTCTATATCTGGCTGGATATTGTTACTTTTCTTGTAGTTCCCAGTATTATATTTGCCCTCACGCCATCTTTTGGAACTGTAATCTCCGTGCACTCCTTATTTGTGGCCGTTGCAGGGGTCGTTCTCTATTTGATTTCCTTTATAATGAACAAGGACTGCGAATTATTTCGTAGTTGAATTAATTTATATCGCAGAGAGCAAATTAATGATTACAAAGGACTCCATTTCATACCTGCAACCACGTCAGACAACCTTCGACAAGATATTTCCCGGGCAATATCTTGTCGAATGATCGTGAAAAGTATCTCTTTAAACGCATTTGAAGAACAAGCGAAGAATCATTAAAAGCAACATATCACCCTGCCCAACTCAAAATGAATGTTTCATATCCGGTATCCACTGTGACATATGCTTGTTAATTTCCTGATAATACGTCTTTACATTGGGCAGATCCTTTTCATCCAACTTTTCCAAAGGGATTGGCTGCCACTGTCCGTATTTTACATACGTTGGCACAAATGCAGGGTCCGTTACCTCGATTACTTGTTTATTTGGCTTAAACCACTTGTTAATCCGGCAGGAAAAAATGCCGCCGGTTTGCATGTACAAACCATGCTGGCCGGCAAGAAAATTTCCAAGCGAATAGATCGCCAATGTTTTTTGTCCATTTTTGCCTTTTACCCACGCTGCCGGTTGCAGCACATGCGGATGATGGCCAAGCACGATATGGACACCATGATCGGCAGCAAATTGCACCAAATCTTTTTGTTCATCATTTGGCATGCGCTCATATTCCAAGCCAAAATGCAGACTCAAAACAATAACATCCGCCTTTTTCTTTGCTTTCGCTATCTCTTTTTTTATCGCCTTTTTATATTAAGTTAACGAGATAGCCCTTGCCATCGCGGACAGGAATACCATTCGTTCCATACGTATACGAAAGAAATACAACGGAAATGCCGGCATCTGTGTGTATAATCCGTAGTTTCCTTTGATCTTGACTGTTTTTAAATGCACCGACATAAGGCATCTGGATTTTATCCCAATGGCTGATGGCGTTTTGTATGGCTGTTTCTCCACGGTCCAGAGTATGGTTGTTGGCAATCGAAACAATATCGACACCGGCATCCTTTAACGCATCCCCCACCTCATACGGGCTATTAAAGGATGGGTACGAAGAAAGACCGATTTCTGTAACGCCAATCATTGTCTCTTGGCTGGCAATCATAATATCTGCCTTTTGCAGATAGGGATGAACTTGTTTCAAAAATGGCTTGAAGTCATAACCATTTTCACTTTGTGCGTCCACATAAACCCGATCATGTATCAAGATGTCCCCAATTGCAACTAGCGTTATAGTCTGGTCTTTGATTGTTTTCGGTTCCCTGTTTTCCAGGCTGGCGGATACTTGGTGGTCTTTCGCCACTCTTGTCGTTGGCTCGGAAAAAGCGTTTAGTCCTAAAAAGCAAAATAGCACCACCAGGCAACACAATATAAGCCCTTTGCCTTTTATTTTCCTCGTTTTTTGTTTTCCATCTGTAAAATGTACAAATTATTGCTGAATGTTCTCGATAATCGTGGCGTTTGCCATACCCATTCCTTCACAAATCGCCAGCAAACCATATCTGCCGCCACTTTGCCGCAGCTCATTGACCAGTGTAATCAGCAGCTTTCCACCGGTTGCCCCAAGCGGATGCCCAAGTGCAATAGCTCCTCCATTGACATTCAATTTCGCGGGATCTGCTCCTGTTTCCGCCAGCCACGCCAATGGCACAGACGCGAACGCTTCATTCACTTCATAGCGATCCATTTCATCTATCGTTAATCCAGCCTTTTGCAATACGTTGAACGTAGCTGTAATCGGACCGGTGAGCATAAATGTCGGATCAGAACCAACGACACTGCGGGCAACGATTTTAGCCTTTGGTTGCAAAGCAAGTTCCCTTGCTTTTTCCGCGGACATCAGCAAAACGGCGCTAGCCCCATCGCTCATTTGGCTGGCATTTCCTGCGGTAATTTTCCCATCCGTTTGAAATACAGCCGGCAGTTTTGCCAATGCCGCAAGCGAAGTATCTACTCTAGGCCCTTCATCCACTGAAAAAATGCGCTCATTTCCTTGATCATCCTTAACGGTTACGGGAACGATTTCATCGGCAAATTTGCCCGCCTTGATGGCAGACAATGCCTTCTTATGACTGGAAAGTGCAAAGGCATCAAGCTGCTCTCTGCTAATCTCCCATTTTTCTGCAATCAGTTCTGCCGATATTCCCTGATTAACGATCTGGTAGCGTTCGGTTAACTTGCTGCTCGGTTTTACACCACTCATTTGGGAAAACATCGGCACGCGTGTCATACTTTCGACACCACCGGCAATCACGATATCCATATCCCCTGACGCAATCGCTTGTGCGGCAAAATGGACCGCTTGTTGGCTAGATCCGCATTGTCTGTCAATCGTCACACCGGGAACTTCCACCGGAAAACCTGCTATCAAAGCAGCTGTCCTCGCGATATTTCCCCCCTGCTCACCTGCCTGCGTAACACAGCCCAATATAACATCTTCCACAGTCCCCTTATCCACTTGCACCATTTTTACAATTTCTTCCAGGACAACTGCCGCCAATTCATCCGGCCGATAGTTGGCAAATATACCCTTTTTTCGTCCGACTGCTGTTCGCACCCCATCCACAATCACTACATCCCGCATCTCTCATCCCCCCGTGTGCTTCATTTCCTCACATTCAAGTATAGCAGATACTTAACTGACGGGAGAGAATTTTTCGAATCATCATTGATTAGGTCGGGTTTGAAGTATTCAACATGGTTTGGAAAGTAAATGAGGTGTGGCATGAAGTATTCGACACGACCTGGAAAGTATTTCACACTTGCTCGATAGTGGACAAATCCGATGTTCAATGCCTGGCATTGCGTTTCGAAAATAATTTGAGAGTATGCTGATGAAGAATTTGCTAAAGATGAATCAGCAAAAAGATGAAACTAATAACTTCCTTTTATCGTACAGTAGGTATCGTCTAATTAGGAGGAATCAAGTTGGCTGAATTTGCAATGGAACTCATCCATACGAAAAAACGTATTGGTCAAAAAGAAATTATCAAAGGTCTTTCCTTTCAGATTAAAAAGGGAGAGGTTTTCGGATTTATCGGGCCTAATGGTGCCGGAAAAACAACTACCATCCGGATGATGGTTGGTCTAATGAACATTACATCGGGAGACATTCTCATCCAAGGAAACAGCATCAAAACTAAATTCAAGGAAGCCATTAAAGAGGTAGGAGCGATTGTCGAAAATCCCGAAATGTATCCATTCATGACCGGATGGCAAAATCTGATGCACTATGCACGGATGTCATCCGATGTAACAAAAGAGCGTGTTCATGAAGTCGTCGCATTAGTCGGTTTGGAAAAAGCCATCAACCAGAAAGTCGGTCGCTATTCACTGGGGATGCGACAACGATTGGGTATTGCCCAGGCATTGCTTTCATACCCATCCATACTCATACTGGACGAGCCGACAAACGGACTGGACCCGGCGGGAATCCGCGAAATCCGCCAATACATACGACGCATCGCCGAGGAAGAACAGGTATCCGTCATCATCTCCAGCCACCTGCTTTCCGAGATTGAAATGATGTGCGACCGAATCGGTATCATTAAAAACGGTGAGCTGATTACAATAGAATCCGTACGCGCTGCTGTCGGGGAAAGTGAAAAGGAAAAAGAGTTGCTGATGATGCAAGTCGAAGCGGCACCGATCGACAAGGCAATCAACCTGTTGCAAGCAAAACACAGTATCAAAGCTGTCAGAGAAGAAAAAATGCTTGTTTTTCAAACGGAAAAAGAAAATGTACCAAGCATCATCAAAACGTTGGTTGAACAGGATATCGCCATTTATCAAGCTGGTGTTGCCAAAAAGTCGCTGGAAGATAAATTTTTTGATTTGATTGGGGAGAATACGATTGGGTAAATTTTTCAAACTGATTTACAATGAAGAGATCAAACTATATATTCGAAAATCTACATGGATCATGTATATTGTTTTGGCAGGGCTCATTATCGGTATCGCTGCTTTAACAAATACATTTGATCAGGGGAAAAACTATACTTCGGATAACTGGAGAACAGAATTGCAGAAGGAAAATAAAGCACTGCAAAAAGACACTGAAGACTATATCAAGGAAACCAATCCCGATGAAGACGATTTCTATGTGAATATGAATCAGGAAGAAATGGACCGCAACAATTACTACCTGGAACATGACATTCAGCCGCAAAATTACGGAGCATGGCAATTCACATCAGACAATGCTGGCTTGTTGTCGGTTGTTAGCTTGCTTACCATCATTGTTGCAGCCGGTACTGTCGCCAATGAGTTTCGCTGGGGAACAATCAAGCTACTGTTAATCCGTCCAATCTCAAGATCAGTCATACTATTGTCCAAATATGTCTCTGTCTTGCTTTTTGCACTGATTACATTGGTATTTGTATTAGCACTTTCATTAATCAGCGGTGGCATGTTCTTCGGGTTTGAAGACAGCCTGCAAACGGTGGTAACATCCCATGGTGAATTGCAGCAAACATCCTTGGTAACGGAGACACTTTCATCTTATGGCTATCAAATCGTTAATTTAATCATGATGACCACCTTTGCATTCATGATTTCTGTTTTGTTCCGCAATAGCGCACTGGCAATTGGGATCGCCATTTTCCTGATGCTCAGCGGCAACTCGATTGTTGGCTTTTTCCAAGATCGCGCTTGGGCAAAATACATTTTATTCGCCAATACGGACCTGCAGCAATATACAACAGGCAGCCCGCTCATGGAAGGAATGACGATGCAGTTTTCCATCACTGTGCTGATTGTATATTACATCATTTTCATCGCTCTTTCGTGGATTATGTTTACAAAGCGGGACGTGGCAGGTTTTTAAAAATCACAAAAAATGGACTGCAACTTTTACAGTACGGTCCATTTTTTTACCTTCTCGCAACATGATGAACTGAAAATTTCAAACATAATTTTTTCTATAAGCAACCTTGATGAGGATTTGACAAATTCAATTTGAAGCCCCTGTTCCTGTATTCATTACGACGCCAGGTGTACAAAACGCATAAATGTGGTATATTAAGAGTAGAAATATCGTAAAATAGGAAAAACCGCTCCATGCTGTAACATGGAACGGTTCCAATAGACCATTCCCATCAAGAGGGGCGTGGCACTGACAGAAATAATCCCTCAGAGACCAAAGCCAAAGGTACTACATGAGGGGTTATTTTTTGTCGCTGTTGGCTGACATGATAATGGCCTTGATTGTGTGGGTAATTTTCTATTAGCAAGTAATTCAATGACCTCGTTGTAAATTTCATAAGTATATCCATTTGATCCCATTAATTTTACGCCGCTAAACTATCGATGCGGTTTCGCATTAATATAATTGTTCACCTGTCACTCTAAACTTAAATTTACTGTCGTTTTAAAAAAACAGTCTTAATTACATAGATAATGTCCTAAACAGTTTCGGAAAATTGAGGCTGGTGTAAAGCATGTTTTAAAGCTGAATTGTATTCGTTTTTAGCTCGTTGACTAATCTCCGCAGTAGGTACTGCAAATTCGAAGCCATGGAAGCAACCTGGATATAAGTGGAATTCAACTGGTACACCAGCCTGCCTAAGCCTAGCTACATAATCAATCGTTTCATCACGGAATGGATCTAAATCACCAACACACGTATATGTGGGTGGAAGCCCTGATAAATCAGTTGAACGTGCAGGAGCTGCATATGGAGATACTTCACCTTTATTATTTCCTAAGTACATTTCCCATCCTTGACGGTTGAATTTTGTATTCCATACTCTATCATCTGTTATTTCGTTACTAGATGGTGTAATGTGACGATCATCAATCATTGGGTAAAGAGGCATCTGGAATGCTATGGAAGGACCTTTTCGATCTCTTGCCAATAAGGAGACAGCAGCGGTTAACCCACCACCAGCACTCGCACCAACTACTGCAATTCGAGACGGATCAACTCCTTGTCCTTCTGCATTTTCAGAGAACCAATTTAAAGCAGCGTAGCAATCTTCTACTGGAGCTGGAAAAGGATGTTCTGGTGCCAGTCGATAGTCCACTGATACTATGACACAATTTACGTCTGTTACGAGTTCTTGACATCTAGCTTCCTCCAATTCTGGACTACCAACGATATATCCGCCACCATGAATATAGAATACACCTGGTAGAATTTCGTCCTTTACTTTTGGTTCATAAATTTTTACCCGTACATCTGGTTCCCCTTCCGGACCTGGGATAAATCTTTCTGTTGTTAAAACTGCATCGTTGGGGATCGAAACCAACATCTCATTCGATTGTATTCTGACGTCGGCTAAATTCTCTCGATCGAAATTCATTTTTGGCATAACTGAAAACATTTTCCGAAGTTCAGGGTGTAATTTTTCCTCCATAACTATTCCTCCCCACTAATTTGGTAACGCTTTCAATAGTTTAATTGTGATATTTTTATCACAATTAAACTATACTAATTTGTGGTATAATTGTCAATAGTATATTAATAAAATTAAAATTAAAAGTTAAACATTTTGGGAGGGAGTTAATTGCAACTATTAATTCAGTCAGGGGATCTCGGTCCAAAATGGTTTCATGTTGCTTTAAGGTCGATAGTATTAATGGCGGAATCAAAAATAATATTAAAAAGTCATCATATAGCGGAATCTATTGGAGAAGATCCTACTTTTGTTCGGAAGATACTAGTGAAATTAGCGAAGGTAAATATTGTACAGAGTCATGGGGGAAGATATGGTGGTTATTCTCTTGAAATGGACCCAAGTAATGTAACTGTAAAAGATATCTATAATGCACTAGGGACATCCCCTCCAACCCCCTATTGGTCTGTATCGTCAACAGGAGCAGAGTATTTCATATCGTTGATTATTTCAAAAGCAGAAGAAGAGTTTCAGTCTGTTCTTGAAAGGTATACAATTGAGGATATTTTGAAACATAAAAAAACGTTAGGAGGGATGAAAGAATAATGAAAAAGAACAAAAACCTTCTAAACATGACAAATTCAATGCTAAAGGAAGGATACCCTGAGCTAAAAGAAGCGCTGGAAGGCTTATCACCTGTATATGCTAAAATTATTTTTCCTCGTCGTATGCAGTATGATTATTCTCAAGAAGAACTTGCTAATAAAGCGAAGACGTATTGACAAAATACATTATTTTATTCGCCAATACGGACCTGCAGCAATATACAACAGGCATCCCGCTCATGGAAGGAATGACGATGCAGTTTTCCATCACTGTACTGGTTGTATATTACATCATTTTCATCGCTCTTTCGTGGATTATGTTTACAAAGCGGGACGTGGCAGGTTTTAAAAATCACAAAAAATGGACTGCAACTTTTACAGTACGGTCCATTTTTTTTACCTTCTCGCAACATGATGAACTGAAAATTTCAAACATAATTTTTTCTATAAGCAACCTTGATGAGGATTTGACAAATTCAATTATCCATGTTAAATTAGGAGATACTGTTAAAGTAACACCTTAACAGCTGGCATTCTAAATTGTTTTTGAGGATGCTTACTCACACTGGCGCGGCTAAGGGGTCGCAAGGACGCAAGAGCAGGTAGGGCTTGCGTTGCTTAAGTTAGAAAACAACAGTGGAATAATTTACCGCGGGCTGCTTGGAGCGTTACCAGGCGAGAATATAACGATAATATTCCAATGAACTTATCAAAAAAATGAAAGAAAAAAGTGTGTTACTTTTCTATAAGGGGTATCCTTACAAAAGGGGTACCCCTTTTCCAATACATAAAAGTTTTATAAATGAAACGAGGTTAGAAACAATGCAAACTTTGCCAATCGGTACCATTCAGACAATGCAGGTTGCCCGTGAAGTGGAGCATGGTTATGTTTTAGAGCACAACAATCAGGAAGCTCTTTTGCACCACCGTGAAACAACGGAAAATATTGCAGTTGGTCAGGAAATAAGGGTGTTTTTATATTTGGATAAACGCGGAAATGTTGCTGCGTCGATGAAACTGCCTTCGATAACGCTTGATTCCTATGGCTGGGCTTCTGTTGTCAGTGTACAGACGAATTTAGGTGTATTTGCAGATATCGGAACAACGAAAGAAATCCTAATTTCAAAAGACGACCTTCCGCTTTATGAACATGTTTGGCCCCAAGAAGGAGATAAGTTATTTGTCACACTTGGCAAAGATCGTCGTGGAAGATTACTGGCTATTCCTGCAACGGAAGGCATTATTAATTATTACCGGGAAGCAGTTCCCGATGATTTATTAAATAAAGAAGTGACCGGTATTGTCTACCGGACGAGCAAAGAAGGAAGTGCGATATTTACGGATGAAGCATACCGCGGTTTCATTCATCATACCGAGCGAAAAAAAGAACCAAGACTTGGGCAACAAGTAACAGGCAGGGTAATTGCTGTCAAGGATGATGGAACGATGAATATCACCTTGCTTCCGCTAAAACAGGAAAGTATACCGGATGATGCCGCGGTGATACTGGACTATTTAAAACAGCAAGATGGCGTCATGCCTTTCTCCGATAAAAGCGATCCGGACGATATCCGTACCGTGTTTGACATGAGTAAATCCGCTTTTAAGCGCGCACTCGGAAGTTTGATGAAGACAGGAAAAATCGAACAACAGGATGGGCAGACATATTTAAAAGACAAATTTTGACGTTTTCTCCCAGTTTGAAGTTTCGTTGATAACCGTATTCATCATGAATGGGAAAGAAGTGTGCAGCTTTTGTGAAGTATTCGACACGATTTGGAAAGTAAACCGCTCCTTGCGTGAAGTATTCGACACGCTCTGGAAAGTATTTCGCAATTGCTCGATAGTGAACAAAGCACTATCTACTGAATCTGAATCTCATTTGCTTGATAGTAAAAAAAAAACAATCCAATGAAACTGAATTCCAAGGGCAAAACAAAATGGTCAGCACTACATGTGCTGACCATTTTGTTTATATCATGATATTTATCTTGGATTGCTGCGTTTTGCCGCTTTTTCTCTTTCGTTTTTGTTCAAGATTTTCTTGCGCAAGCGAATGGACTCAGGTGTTACCTCACAGTACTCATCATCATTCAAATACTCGATTGCTTCTTCCAAAGACATGCTACGTGTTTTACGGATGGTTGCCGTTTGGTCTTTTGTTGAAGATCGCGTATTGGTCAAATGTTTTTCTTTCGTCAAGTTAACCGTCAAGTCGTTTTCGCGATTGTGTTCGCCAACAATCATCCCTGCATAGACTTCCGTACCAGGCTCGACAAAAATCACACCGCGGTCTTCCAGCTGCATGATACCATATGTTGTTGCCTTACCGTTTTCCAATGCAACAAGTACACCTTGACGACGGCCGCCAACCTGACCTTTAATAACAGGTGCATAAGAATCAAACGTATGGTTCATAATGCCGTAACCATGCGTTTCCGTCATAAATTCCGTTGCATATCCGATTAGGCCGCGTGATGGCACATTGAATTCCAATCGTACTTGGCCGTTACCTTGGTTGACCATATCAAGCATTTCACCTTTTCGTTTTCCAAGGGCTTCCATAACAGAACCCGTAAATTCTTCCGGCACGTCGATTTGGACTCGTTCGATCGGTTCACATTTGACGCCATCGATTTCCTTAATGATGACCTTTGGTTTGGATAATTGCAATTCAAATCCTTCACGGCGCATATTTTCGACAAGAATGCTGAGATGCAACTCACCGCGTCCGGAGACAACCCATGCATCCGGTGACTCTGTTGGTTCTACGCGCAGGCTAACATCTGTTTCCAATTCTTTTTTCAGACGTTCCTCAATTTTTCTTGCGGTAATGAATTTACCTTCTTTGCCGGCAAATGGGCTGTTGTTGACAACAAATGTCATTTGCAGCGTTGGTTCATCGATATGCAGGATTGGCAATTTTTCCGGATGATCCGGTGGGCAGACTGTTTCACCGACGTTGATATCTTCCATTCCGGATACGGCAACGATATCGCCGGCTTTCGCTTCTTGAATTTCCACACGTTTCAAACCAATGAAACCAAACAGCTTGGTTACCCTAAAAGATTTGGTTGAACCGTCCTTTTTCAAAACGACAACTGATTGACCGACATGAATTTTGCCACGGAAAACACGGCCAACTCCGATTCTGCCGACATAGTCATTGTAGTCAAGCAATGTAACCTGGAATTGGAGCGGTTCATCGCTGTTATCAATTGGAGCTGGAATATAATCCATAATCGTTTTAAAAATCGGCTCCATTGTTTCATTCTGCTGGTCCGGCTCCATGCCGGAAGTTCCGTTCAATGCAGACGCATAAACAATCGGGAACTCCAGTTGCTCATCGTCTGCTCCCAAATCGATGAACAAATCCAAAACCTCATCAATTACTTCAGCAGGTCTTGCATTTGGACGATCGATTTTGTTCAAAACAACAATCGGTTTTAGTTTTTGATCCAGTGCTTTTTTCAGCACAAAACGGGTTTGCGGCATGGTACCTTCGTAGGCATCCACTACTAAAATAACGCCGTCTACCATCTTCATGATACGCTCTACTTCCCCGCCAAAGTCGGCGTGGCCCGGTGTATCCAGAATATTGATGGTAGCATCTTTATAATGAATGGCTGTGTTTTTTGCCAAAATAGTAATCCCACGTTCACGTTCAATATCACCCGAGTCCATAGCGCGCTCGTCGACATGCTCATTTTCACGGAAAGTGCCGGAATATTTCAGCAGCTGGTCGACCAGTGTTGTCTTGCCGTGGTCTACGTGGGCAATAATTGCGATATTGCGAATATCATTTCGTTGTTGCATAAAGGTTCGCTCCTCTTTTTTCGTAACAGTCCATCAAACTGTGTAATTATACCACTGTGCACCCCTCAAGTAAAGAAAAATTTTGAGGCGCGGTTTGTCCTGCTTACTTTATGCATTTCCCGGAAACAATATAACAAAACGTGCACCTTCGTCGGACTTGTTTTCTACCGTGATTTTACCGCCGGATTGTTCGATAATTGCCCTTGTGATTGCCAAACCAAGCCCTGTTTCGCCTTGCTTTCCTTTTACAAAGCGATGAAAAATATGCGGCAGAAGCTCTTCGGAAATTCCTTCCCCGTCATCTTCCACCACCAGCATCTTTTGTTTGCCGTTCATCGCGGCAGTGATTTTCACAACAGAATGAGCATGTCGTACACCGTTGACGACCAGATTCAAAAGTGCTCGCAGCATTTTTTCTTCATCCGCATAGATATACATTCCTTCAGCAACTTCCTTCTTGAGCGTAACATGGTCTTCTGCAGCTAATGGAAGCACCCTGTCGGCAACATGTTCCACGAGCGCAGCAACATTTATTTGCTTTGGATGATACGACGCTTGCTCACTATCAAGTTTTGCCAGCAAAATCATTTCATTAATAATTTTTTTCAGCCGCTTCACTTCGTTTACCATCACTTCCAGCCCTTTTTCTTTTTCCGCTTCATCGAAAACATTTTCCTTAATGCCCTCTGCATAACCCTGGATGGTCATTAATGGCGTTTTCAGTTCATGGCTTGCATTTTGAAAAAAAGACTGTTGTGAACGGATATACCTGTTTAGTTCATTTGCCATGTCATAAACGCTTTTGGCTACTTCCTTTATTTCCCCCGTTGCCCGAATTGGTTCAATATCGTCAAATTTTCGTTTTTCAATTTTCTTTAGTTGATACTTCAATCTGGTCAGTGGCGTAACCAATTTGTTGGTCAAGATGGAACTGAGCAAAACTGCCACCACAGCACCAATAATAAACACAATTAACAAGCGTATGACAAATGTATGCCGGACCGCCTGCAAATCCTTCATTGGCGTCAGAAGAATTAATTCCAAATTGGAACTCGCTGGCAAAATCGTGATTCTCGATGTGACGAACTTGTCAGTACGGTACTCCCACACGTTTTTTTGTGTATCGGAAAAATCGTTATTTCTGCCAAAGCCGCGGACAACACTGCCCGGCATCGTCGAAACAAGCACTCTATTTTCCCGCGAATTATAAAGAATCAACTGCATATCCTGTTCTTGCAGGAAATCATAAATCCGGTCCACATCACTAAACGACTGGTATTGTTCGTTTAGCGCGCTGACAAGGATTTCCCCCTTTTGTTCCAGCTGTTGTTGTTCATTTTGTACAAGCAAATTAAGCAGCAAGGAATAAATCACAAAACCTGCAACCGTTAAAATGACAAGGAGGAGCGCCGTAAATGCGGCATTCAATTGATAATGCAGCTTCATTGCTGTCCCTCTTCATCCCGCAGCCGGTAGCCATAACCCCAAACGGTCTCCAACGGCAAGTCCGGGATTTTTTTGCGAATCCGCTTTACAAGATCATCCACAGCGCGATCACTGCCAAAATAGTCATCTCCCCAAACCTTTACAAGCAATTCCTCACGGGAAAATGCTCTGTTTACATTTTCCGCCAGCAGTTGCAGCATCGTAAATTCCTTGGTGGTCACATCTTGCTCAATATCTTCCCACCACACTCTGCGGTCATCTTTGTCAATCAGCAATTTACCTGCAAACACCCTCTTTTGTACCGGCTTGCCACCACTGCCATGCGATCGTTTAAATAATCGTTTGACTCTCGCAACAAGCTCTCTCGGACTGAATGGCTTGGTTAAATAATCATCCCCACCCAATTCCAGTCCAAGTATTTTGTCTATTTCTTCATCCTTTGCGGAAATAATAATAATTGGAACATCACTATAATCCCGGATTTTTTTGCAAAGATCATAGCCGTTCATCCCAGGAAGCATAATATCGAGTATCCACATATCCGGCGGGTTATTTTTCCATAGGGCGATACCGTCTTCAGCCGTTTCAAGCAATGTCACTTCATAGCCTTCCTTCTTTAAAAAGGCCGAAACGATATTGCGGATGTTTTCGTCATCTTCTACCACAGCAATATGTGCGTTCATTCCCATTCCTCCTCATTCGGACTTGGGTCAAAAAGTTTCTATCTGGAAACGCTCTTTATTCTTATTTTTATCATAATCATTTTGCAATGTACATGTTTTACACACTTATTCCACAAACTTGCCGATAGTATCCCAATATTTTCGGGTAAATTATAAATAAAGATTTCAAAGAAAGGGTGAGCAGCATGTATGAAGGCAACGATAGAGATAATCATTTAAACAGTAATCATAATCATCAAGGGGATAACGAGGCTGCACACAATAACAGAGAATATACAGGGGATCCAACAAGCAATTCTTCCGGACAATTTGAGGAAACGTCGCACGACAGTCCATACCATCATGGGGTAAATAAATCGGAACAAGAAAACAGAGCCTATAAAGATCCCAATAGAAAAAGTAAATGGGGATCGTTTTGGAGCGGGCTTGCAGGTGGTTTCATTGCGGCATTCCTTGTTTTGCTACTGGCCGTATACAACGTCATACCGATTGGAAATGCCGGTGAAAATGATGGTCAGACTGCGAATACAAGCCATAACAGCAATAACGATTCAGAGCAAGTCGTTACAACAATGGCAACAGATGATGCAGACAAAGCAACCGATTTGTCAGATGCTTCCAAAGCAGTTGTCGGTGTTTTGAATATGCAGCAGCAAAACGTTTGGGAACCGAGCCAGGAAGTCGGATCCGGTTCAGGGATTATTTATAAGAAAAAAGACGGTAAGGCGTATGTTGTCACCAATGCCCATGTGGTAGAAGGGGCAAGTGATGTAAAAGTCGCTTTCCATGATAAAGACAATACTGTCAATGCAAAAGTACTGGGCACAGATAAGCTTTCCGACTTGGCTGTATTAGAAATAGATGGAAAGAAAGTCGACACTGTCGCCAACTTGGCCAATTCAGATAATGTAAAAGTTGGAGAAACTGTTTATGCGATCGGAAATCCGTTGGGGATGGATTTTGCCAACTCTTTAACCAAAGGAATTGTCAGCGGGTTGCATCGTTCGGTTGATGTCGATACAAATGGCGATAATCAGCCGGATTGGGTAACGGAGGTCATCCAAACAGATGCCGCCATCAACCCAGGTAACAGCGGCGGTGCCTTGGTCAACCAAAAAGGCGAGGTTATCGGTATCAATTCCATGAAGATCGCAAAAGAAACAGTGGAAGGAATCGGATTTGCCATTCCGATGGATACAGCACTGCCAATCATGAAAAAATTGGAAACCAAAGGTGAAGTAGAACGTCCGTTCATTGGCATCAGTACGGCACCATTGGAGCAGGTACCCCCACAATATCAAGAACGGATCCAAATACCGGATGATATCAAAGGCGGCATGGTTATCGCCAATGTGGAACAAGGTTCTCCTGCCGACAAAGCCGGCTTGCAACAATTCGATGTCATCACTGCCATCAATGGCAAAGAAGTAACATCCATTTTGGAACTGCGAAAAACATTGTATGAAGCGAACGTCGGTGATACAGTGAAACTGGATGTCTACCGTAATGGCAAAAAACAAACTGTTTCATTAAAACTTGCCAAGCAAGATCAACGCAAGCTGTAACTTGTGCACAAAGGCGCAAGCGCCCTTACAGGCTAAAAGCGCGACGTCCTGGGGCTGCGGTTACTCGCCCCACCGAAAACCATTTGGGACTGCGGTTACTCGTCCCACCCAAAACCCTTGCTAGTTGCTGGGCGCTGGAGCCGGACGTGGCTGTCATAGCAAATAACATTAACACATCCCAATTTTAGACTTTCTTTACCTATAAAATGCGAGAAGGGGTATAGTCCCCTTCTTTTTTTGCACGCAAGTAAAAACGGGATTTTAAAGACAAGTGGAAGTCGGTGTGAAGGTTGTTTGATAATCAGCAAAAAAGAAAAGATAAAAATTACGATCGTGTGGGATGGGAACAAGGAAATATTACACTTAAAACGTTCCGATGAAGTATTTTAGGTTTTACTGAAGAACAATTTTCCCAAACTTGCATCACAAAAAAACCTTCCCCTTCAAATGCGGGAAGGCTTTTCAAATTTTTATTAAAAACGATAAAGTGTTGCCTTTGTTATGGGAATAATGGCTTCCGATGAGCAGCTTTGTCCATTTCAAACAGCTTCTTCTACGCAGGTAAGCTGTCCACCTAGGTTAATCCTGATTTTCTTCATCATCAATGGCCTGCTCGTATCGCTTATGGTTTGGTGTAACGCCTGTGAAATTGCCATGCTGGTCTGCAGCAAGAAATTCCTCAACATCCATGGCACTTCCAACAATTTCATCACTGTTCGGGTACGTTTCTTCATAATTATCCTGATCACCGTACAAATCGGATGGCGTATCACTTGTTCCATAGCGGCTGACATCCTGCCAAGCGTCCTCCGCATCATATCCAACCTGCGTTTCAGCCGTTTTTTCATCGGGATTGATATTTGGGCTGAATACTTGCTCCTCGATTGGACGGGCATGCTTGAACTGATCGACCTCAGCATGTTCCCGACAGCGATCCGTCGTCGGTATTGCTTCAAGTCTTTCAAAGGCAATGTCGCGTCCACATTTGCTGCATATCCCGTACGTTCCCTCATCAATGGCTGACAACGCTTCGTTTATTTTTTCCAGCTCTTTTTCCGCATGCTCATCCAACGCCAGGTCCTTGCCACGCTCGAATAATCCCGTACCGTGGTCTGCCGGATGATTATCGTAATTGGAAAGCTCGCCGATAGACTCCTGTGCAAACTCATATTTTAATCCAAAGTGATCTTGAAGTTGTTTTATCAATTCGTTCTGCCGTTTGACCAAATCCGTTTTCAATTGCCCCAGCTGTTGTTTGTTAAGCATGTTATCAGCTCCTTTTCCAACGGAATAAAACAGCTGCTAACTATACTATGCTTCAAATAAACAACATGATTCTCGGGAACAAAAACCAATTTCTGGCTCTTAAAAAATGGAATCATCTGCCAGCGTCAAAGTAGTGAATCTTCATTCAGCTGGACAGAGACATATTATTTTTATCCCGCAACATATCAATATGAAGAATGCCATCGTCCATATACGGTTCGGAAATTTGACGGAATCCCAGCGATCCATAAAAATCATGCAAATACGCCTGGGCCTGAATTTTAATTTTTTCGTCACCAAGTTTTTCCTCTATATATGCAATTGCCTTCTTCATGATTTCCCGGCCATATCCATATTTTCGAAATTCCTTCGTAACAAGCACACGCCCAATAGAAGCCTCAGGATAACGTGAACCGCTTTGCAAAACACGTACATTTGCAGCAACTTGGCCCCCGATTTTTAAAAATATATGTATTGCATCCTGATCATAATTATCCAATTCTGGGTAAATGCAATCCTGTTCCATAACAAATACATCAAATCTTGCCTTCAGTAGATCATATAATTCATCATTGGTTAATTCTTGAAATGTTTTTACATACCATTGCATCAATTCATACCTCCAATTTTTTAAAATTGTATCATATTTTTTTTGGCACCGCATATACACAATGATTGAAAGTTTTTCAAACCAATGGCATTATTTGCTAAAATTTCCTTGACAAAAAACAATATACGCTTGCATTTTCAGCTGCAAATGTGGTAAACTTTAAATAAGCAAAAGGAAATTGAAAGTGGCAATACTTTACGATCTCTTTATTCAAAGTGGTGTAAAAGTATTCATGGTTCAATTACTTTGCAGATTTGAATAAGGAGGTCATTTAAATGACTGGTAAAGTAAAATGGTTCAACGCTGAAAAAGGCTTTGGTTTCATCGAACGCGAAGATGGTGACGATGTATTCGTACATTTCTCTGCTATCCAATCTGATGGTTTCAAAACACTTGATGAAGGTCAAGAAGTTGAATTCGAAATCGTTGAAGGTAATCGCGGACCACAAGCAGCTAACGTTGTTAAACTTTAATAATTGACGCGATAATGGAAAAAGGCCTATCTCTTTTAGGGATAGACCTTTTTTGTTTACATATATTTCATATGGGGGGAGATGCAGTGACTGTTTTCGATTGGCATGAAGCAACCAAAAAGCAATGGAATCAAAGTGCTTCATTTTGGAACGCCCGCAGCAAAAACATGTGGGAGCACGGCAGCAGAAAAGGAATCATTCCTTTTATTACAGCGCATGCTGACGCTGCAAAACCAGCGCTTGATATTGGATGTGGCGATGGTTATGGTACGCATAAATTGGCAAAGGCGGGATTCGATGTTGTCGGAGTGGATCTCTCCAGCGAAATGATTTCGCTTGCGAATTCGCATACCCACGATTCCAACATACGGTTTGTAGAAGCTGATGCTCGCAATTTGCCGTTTGAAAACGGAGAATTTGCATGCATCATGGCTATTAATGTGTTGGAGTGGACCGAAAATCCCAAAAAAGTTTTGGCAGAGTGGCTGCGCGTTCTGCAAAAGGATGGTCTGCTATTTGTCGGCTTGCTTGGCCCAACAGCAGGTCCAAGAGCAAATAGCTATCCACGCCTGCATGGAAAACCGGCGCTTTGCAATACGATGATGCCATGGGAATTTCAACAGTTGGCAGGCGAGATGGGACTGACCTTGGTCGATGAATTTGGCGTTTATAAAAAAGAAGTCAAAAAAGAACAGCATCAATCACTGCCCATTCAATTGAAACAAGCACTTTCATTCATGTGGGTTTTTTGTCTGAGAAAGTAGGTTGAAAATATGAATAAAAAAGAAGCCATGGAAGAACAAGTTATTCGAAAGTATCAGCAGGATGAAGAAACAATGATTCTGCTGTTTGCCCAGTGGTGCATCAATCATGACTTGGATCCGGAAGCACTTTACCAACGGGCATATCCACATCAGCCAAAAAACCACGTACTTACCAAAATGATGGAGCGCACCGTCAGCAAGGAAGAATCAGAACCAATCTCCAACCAGCTGATGCTTGACGTTTTACAGCTATTTGGCAATGACGACCTTGCTTTTGTGGTGCATGAGGAGATTGCAAAACAAAGCAGCGACTGATTCTTCCTCGCTGCTTTGTTTTTGGTTACATAAAATATTTGATTAGCGCTTGTGTTCCATTGTCCTCTTCCCCTTTTTCCGCCAATTCCTTATACAGTTCCAAAGACAAGGCAAGCCCTGGCAAGTTCAATCCCATTTCTTCCGCTGCTTCCAATGCAATTGTCATATCTTTGATAAAATGCTTAATGTAAAATCCCGGCTCAAAATCACCTTTAATCATTCTTGGTGCAAGATTTGAAAGCGACCAGCTGCCAGCAGCTCCGGCAGTAATACTGTCGAGTACACGAACGGGGTCGAGGCCTGCCTTTTTCGCATAGACAATGGCTTCACTAACACCAATCATATTGGATGCGATCGTAATCTGATTACTCATTTTGGTGTGCTGACCCGCTCCGGCATGACCTTGCAAAACAATATTGCTTCCCATTACCTTGAGAATCGGCAATACTTGTTGGAATGCTTTTTCTTCCCCGCCGACCATAATCGTCAACTGCCCGTTCTTTGCCCCGACATCTCCCCCGGATACAGGGGCATCTAGCGCAAAAATTTCCTTTTCCTTGGCAGCTGCAAAAATCCGCTCTGCCAATATCGGTTTGGACGTGGTCATATCAATAACATATGTACCGGGATTTGCATTTTCCAGGATACCATTTTCACCAAAATAAACTTCTTCCACGTCCTTTGGATAACCCACAATCGTTATCACAACATCACTGGATTTTGCCAGCGAAGCAACAGAATCATACCAAATTCCCCCAGCTTCAATCAGGGCATCGGCCTTTGATTTTGTTCTTGTGTAAATATTTAACGTATAGCCTGCTCGCAGCAGATTAGCCGCCATACTTTTTCCCATTACGCCAGTTCCAATAAAACCAATCTTTGGCAGTTCACTCATCTTTCACCACTCCCCAGAAAATTTCTCATTTTTCACTATTATATCATTCATTGTTTGCTTTGGAAGGGGTAGGAGGCTTTTAGTAAATGAAATCCTCCAGTATTGTTCGTCCGAACCATGAGCTACGGAATTATGTGATTTTTCTCTTGTTTGGTTGTTCATCGAGGTTATGAGCTACCGAATGACGCGTTTTTTCTCTCGTTCGGTCGTTCATCCGGGGTATGAACTACCGAATGACGTGTTTTTTCTTTCATTCGGTCGTTCATCCGGGGTATGAGCTACCGAATGACGCGTTTTTTCTCTCGTTCGGTCGTTCATCACGCTTATGAGCTACCGAATT
>NZ_JAROCA010000013.1:51011-72766 GCF_030732005.1 Tigheibacillus jepli
TCGTTCATCCGGGGTATGAGCTACCGAATGACGCGTTTTTTCTCTCGTTCGGTCGTTCATCACGCTTATGAGCTACCGAATGACGCGTTTTTTCTCTCGTTCCGTCGTTCATCGGGGGTATGAGCTACCGAATGTTGCGTTTTTTCTCTCGTTCCGTCGTTCATCCAGGGTATGAGCTACCGAATGACGCGTTTTTTCTCTCGTTCGGTCGTTCATCCGGGGTATGAGCTACCGAATGACGCGTTTTTTCTCTCGTTCGGTCGTTCATCACGCTTATGAGCTACCGAATAAGCTGTTTTTTCCTTCGTTCGTCGAGTTAGCAGTCATGATGCATGCTCTCGGCAGGTTTTCTCAGTCTTTTCCGGGTTTCTTGCCGTGACAACTGCTCTCTCAGCTTTTTTCCTGGCTTTTCCAATTTTTCCCGCCATGACGCACGCTCTCTAGGCTACTTTTTTTCCGCTTTTCCGGATTTTATTGCTATTACACCGCCCTCCCGACTACTTCCTCCGACTTTCCCGATTTACGGTCAATTATCTAAAAAAACAACCTGTACATTCTCCTTTTCGGATTTGTACAGGTTGTTCAAAATGAATGGTATTAAGATTTTGTTCCGCCAATCATGCCATGAACCTTTTGAATTTCTTCATCTGGCACGACATAGTAGTAAACACCGCCGATTTTTTGTCCGCTGCCTTGCAGCATATAGCTTTCGACATGATTTCTTGCTCCTTTATAACCCATGAGAAGGGACTTCATGTCATCAAAATCCATATTGGTGTTCATATTGTCGCCAAGAACATCAATTAACCCGTTGATCTTGCTAACAGTTGCAACGCTGGCCCCTTTATCAACAATGGCTTGAATGACCATGCGCTGACGTTTCGTCCGTCCAAAGTCGCCTTCCGGATCCAAATGGCGCATTCTCACATAACCCAACGCTTGGTCGCCATCCAGATGAATATTACCTTTTTCATAATGATAGCCTTTTTTATAATAGCCTTCATCATACCAATCAATTTGGTTGTCAACCGTAATGCCACCGATGGTATCAACTAATTCTGAAAGTCCTTGCATATTCACTTCCACAAAGTAGTCCATATCCGTATCAAGCATATTCTCAACTGTTGCAATGGACATATCTGCACCGCCAAAAGCATAGGCGTGATTAATTTTATCAACAGTGCCTTTGCCTGCGATTTCCGCCCGTGTATCACGGGGAATACTGATTAATTTCATTTCATCATGCTTCGGATCCAGTGACAGCACCATCAACGCGTCTGACCGTCCACCGTCGCCAGGTCGTTGGTCAACACCGAGAAGCAGAATATTTAGCGGTTTGCCGTCCTTCAGTTTTCCTTTGGTTACGGAAGTATCAATGGAATCCACATTTTTATGCATTTTTCCATTGACAGTTTCCTTTGCATTGCTGTATATCGAGAATGCATACACTGAAACCCCGACAATCATCAGCAAGACAATCGCCATGACAAGCTTTCTCCAGATGCGTCTAGGCTTTCGCTGTCTGCGTTTTAATCTTGTTTCTTTCATGTTTATGGCACCCCTTGGGAGTTGTTTTATTTGAAGGCCAAAATGTATAAGTCTAGCATTCTGGCAAATTAAGTCGAATAATAGTACTTCTCGCCTATTATAGCATTTCTCCGCGAAAATAAAAGACCTTTATCGAAAAATTTTGTGACAGACTTTCTATGTATCCTTAAACAAAAGCGCAAGCGCCCTTACAGGCTAAAAGCGCGACGTCCTGGGGCTGCGGTTACTCGTCCCACCAAAACATCTGATAGTTGCTGGGCGCTGGAGCCGGACGTGATTGTCATAGTAAATGGCATTATACAGCCCAATTTTATATTTTCTTTACCTAAGAAAAAAGCATCTGCCCCATCACCCGGCAGATGCTTAACCATTTAAATGTTATATGAAATTTTTGGTGCTATTGTTTCTGCTAAACCTATAGGCAGCGATTAGAAAGAATGCCAGTGCAAACGCGAACAAAACGAGAAAGTTCATATATAAATTTTCAATGGCACTTCCTTCTTGCATTTGTGTCAATGTTTTCAGTATCCAGCGCTGCGGCAAAAATTCCGCGATTCTCTGGGCAACTTTTGGCATGATTTCATACGGCCAAAAACACCCCGACAGCATTGTAGTCGGTATAATGATCAAATTTTTCAATGCCCCGACCGCACTCCGGCTGTTGGCAAAAGTAATAATCACCAGAGAAAGGCCCACAGATATGATTGAAAATAGCAACATGACGAGGCATATTTCCCAAAATGGAATCCCCAAATTGATATGGAAAACACCAGTTAATATGAGTAATGTGAGAAGAAACTGAATGATCATCACAATCATATTCACCAATAAATTCGCGGTAATATACGTCTTTGTTGTAATTGGCGATGCTAACAGTCGGTAATACGTTCGTTCTTGCTTTTCTTTTAAAATAATCTCTGATAAATTACTTGCCGAAATCATCATAATCATAATTAAAAAACCAATAGCCGTTTGGGTCATATTAAATTGACGCGATAAATCGCCCATTTCTGTCGTTTGCATTCCAAATTCTGTTTGCTTATATTGCTCATACATCATTGTAAATTGCTCTGCATCTCCATTAGCAGCCGTGCTTAAGGCAACTAAATTATCCATGTATTGATACAAGGTTGCCTTTAACATCGCGGTTACACTATTTCCTTTTATTGATACAACCGTGATATGCCCCGGATGCTGCCGTAAAATACCTTCTGCAAATCCTTTCTCAATTGTGATGACTGCGTCTACATTCCCGGATGTCAGTGCTTCGCTTATCTTATCTCGCTTTAATGCTTGAACATCTATTCCTGTTTTGGTATGAAGATAATCAATTGTCTCATCTGTTATTTTTCCTGGGTCTTCATTGACGATGCCCACAGCCAGAGACTGGGAATGAGTTTGACCAAAGGCGATAAAAGCGATGGCAATGCCGAACAGCGGAAAAAAAAGATAGAGTATGATATTTTTTTTGCTACGGAATGTTTCAATAAAAATTTTGCGCATCAGCCAAAAAATATCTTGCAACTACAGCCCCTCCCTTTTCCTGAAAATTGTAATGGACAGCGCCATGAAAACAATTGCGAAGCCGATATTCATATACATTGCAGGCAAAAGTGCCGATAAATCGTCTGCATATGCCATCTTTAAAATCGCATTGTTTTCCCAAGTTAGCGGGGAAAGTTGCGTCAATATTTTCATGATCCCTTCCGGATTTTCGATTTTAAAATAGGCTCCCCCGAAAAAGGACATTACCTGCAACACTATCATAAGAATGGCGCCTGCAGTTGCAGGAGTTTTGGTAATGAAACCTATCCCCAAGCCGAAACTGATTGCAAAAATAATCTCAGTCAGCAACAAAAGCGCAAGCCAGCCGGGATGTTGCCCCCAATTTGCATCAAATACGACAGAGCTGAATAACACAACTGCAGCAATGCAAATCCCGTTAATAACAAGGCTTCCAGCTATTTTCCCAATAAATATTTCATATTTATGAACGGGTGCAATCAGCAATCTGGATGCTGTGTGCAAAATCCGCTCTTCCATAAACAGAGAACTTGCTGCCATCGCGGCGTACATCGTAATCATCGTTGTCATCACAATTGCATAATAACTGATGGAATCGGGCTGCCTCTCCGGCAAAATGGCACGGTCCGCGATATAGTCATGTTTACTGGATGCTGCCATTATTTCTTTCATTCTATCGGGAACCGTTTTTGCAATTGTTAGCGCTGTATGGTACCTATCCGCAAACGCAGACAGTATACCCTGCAGCATGCTATTTCCCACCCCGCTTCGTTCCTTTACATATAAATGCAATCCTTGATCACTTACTTCGACATATCCATCCACGTGATCCTGTTTCAACTGTTTCAGGCTCTCCCGTTTATCCACTCCCTGTTTTAGATGAATACCGGAATTTGCAGTCCCTTTGGCAAACTCTCCAAAGGACTTCATTATTTCACTTTTAACCGGACCGGTATACAATACATGGATATCTTCTCTGGTAAACTGCGCATCGGGATTAAATGCATTGCTTAAAGCCGTCCCCAACACAAGCATCAGGAGAATTGGAAAAGCTACCATGAAAACAAATGTGCGTACGTCTCGCAGATGTTGCTTCGTTTCTTTCCGTGCAATACGTAGCATATTCATGCCGACATCCCCCTTTGCTTACGCATCTCGCAAGTTCCTTCCTGTCAACGTCAAAAACACGGTTTCCAAGTTCGGTTCCCTTTCATCCAGTGAACGAATTTCAATTCCATTCTGTATGAAATGTGCAATAAGGTGGTTTAAATTATTCACGCCGAGTTCCGTGTGAATTTGAATCGTTTGGTCATCCAGCTGTACATTGGACACCCCTTGAATGGCTTGAATGGCGGCTAAATCGACAGCCTCAGGGGACTTTACGTCAACGACAATCAATTTGGAATCCGTAATCAGTGACTTTAACTGCTCCTTTGTTCCTTCAGCAATGATTTTGCCATGATCAATAATGGCGATCCTTGTACAGATTTCCTCAACCTCTTCCATATAGTGACTCGTGTAAATAATCGTACAGCCCATTGCATTAAGCTTGCGGACCGAATCCAAAATATATTTTCGTGATTGCGGATCAATTCCAACGGTTGGTTCATCCATAATGATAAGTTTGGGACGATGTGCAATCGCACAGGCAATATTCAACCGTCTCTTCATGCCACCAGAAAAATTTCGGGGATAGATCTTTTCCTTTCCTTCCAAGCCAACAAATTTTAATGCTTCAACCGTGCGTTCATGGAGTTTCTTTCCCCGCATGCCATACAATCCCGCAAAAAAATGAACATTTTCATATGCAGTCAAATCTTCGTAGATTGCCAGTTCCTGTGGTACCATCCCAATATTTCGCTTGATAAATGTGGCGGATTTTTCGCTGTTTTTTCCCAAAACGATGATGGTCCCTTTGTTTTTCCGTAACAGCCCCGTAATCATATGAATAGTGGTGCTTTTGCCAGCCCCATTGGACCCCAAGAAACCAAATATTTCTCCTTCTGCAACAGATAACGACATATGATCAACTGCAATAAAATCACCGAACTTTTTCGTCAAGTCTTGTATCTCGAGAATGTTCACACTTTCCACCCTTTTCATACAAAGTCTTATCATTTTCAGTATAAAAAAAGAAACACACTTCTGTAAGTGCATTCCTTCATGAATCCAATGTGAATTTCTTCATGTTTTTTATGGAGTTTAATTCAGCCTACGTTTGAATCGGAAGCAATGTTGTGACAGAAAATCCGCTTTTACCATCAATAATAACCTTTCCGTCTGCAGCTGCCGCCCTCTCTTCCATGCCGATTATTCCCAACCCCTTTTCTAGGATGTCTATTCCGCGGCCATTATCTTTCACTTCCAGCTTAATTAGCTTGTTGAGCACGGTAATGTCGACTGTAATTCGGGTTGCTTCACTGTATCTTAATGCGTTTGTTAATGCCTCGTTCATATTGTCAAAGATAATTTTCCATTGCAAAGGTAGGATTCGCTCCATATCGCCATAATGCGTTAAAATTGTGCTTATATGTTGCTTTGCTGCAAATTCATTCAGATACAGTTTCAAACGGCTAATGCCAATATGCTCGATTGACGGCTTCAAATTTTTCAGTGTCAGCCGAATGCTTTCGATACCTTCCTTTGTAATACCAATTGCATTTTGCAGCAGCTTCTCCGCTTTTTGGGGATTCCTTTGAAGCAAGCTTTTTGCTGCCTCCATCTGAATCAATGCACCAGTGATGGAATGACCGATATTATCATGAATTTCCTGGGAGATTTTATTTCTTTCTTCGAGTTTTAACATGTAAGCGGACTGTTTTAAATAGCTGTCCCTTTCATGCAGACGTTTCACCAGTGATTGATAATTTTCGCGTGCTGTATCCAATTGCTGGTGTGCAGTTGCAAGCTTTTTATCGTAATTCGCAACTTGCCGGTAAAGCAAGCCCATTACCAAAGCAACAAGCACATACAAGGGGCGCATGTCCGTTTGTATATAAAACATAGGAACAAGCGAAATAAGCTGGGCGATCAATTGATGATTCATTTTTTCATGCAGGCACTCCAATATGGCCAAAGGCAATAACAGAATAAACAATGGGTGCACCAAACCGTAACCCACTATAGCCAGTGCAGCCGACAGCAGCAGGCAAAAGGTTTTTAACCGTACGCTTTTAAACAAATAGATACTAAAATTCGCGCAAATATAAAGCAAGATAAGCAGTACTGCCCATGACACATCTCTGCCCGGTTCCAAGATGATGGAAAAAACCACAAACAAGAGCAAAACCATTTTGGCGGAAATAAGACAACGTTCCATTATTCGTACACTTTCCCTGTTAAATAGTAAACGGCAATTTGCGTCCGATGCTTCAAACCGGTCTTGTTTAAAATCGATGTGATGTAATTTGCAACGGTGCCACCTGATAGATACATTTGCTGTGATATTTCTTTATTGGAATATCCCTTGGCAACATAGGACATAATTTCCAACTCCCGCTCGGTAAATTGGGAAGTATCGACTTTGCTTTCCTCTTGTAATAACGGTTCTGTAAGATTGGATTTGATTTTATCCAGCATGACATCCTGGATAATACTCGTGCCATGATACACACTTTTGATGGCATCACGAATTCTTTCCGGATCATTGTTTTTTAGCAAATAACCCATTGCACCATTTTTAATGGCACCGAGAATATAGGCATCATCATCAAATGTCGTTAAAATGACTGATTTGGTGTTTGTGTTTTCCGTCAGCAATTTTGTTGCTTCCACTCCATTTAAGATCGGCATGCGTACATCGAGTAATGCAATATCAACAGGGTGCTGCATACAATAGTCCACAGCCTGTCTGCCATTTTCTACAAGTTTCAATACATCAAATTCCTCATACGTGGATAAGATGATTTTCAATCCTTCCCGAATAAATGAATTGTCATCTGCTATGATAATTTTTATCGTCATCGTAATGGAGAATCCCCCTTTACACCCTTTTTGTTACTTATTTATTTGATTACCGAAAATTCTTATTGGTATCCTAATCATAATGCAATGTCTTATGTCATGCCATACCTTTTTGTTTTTCCGACGGTCCTTAATCTAGTGGAATGTTTCAAAAATCTTTTCCAAAACCTTGCAAATAAAACTGGTTCTTAGAAAAATATTCACCTCCAAGCGCCGCAAATGGCACATACTCGCTTTCCGCGGGCGGCGACTCCTAGAAAAAGAAAACCACTTTTGCTGCGTGCGATGTACCTCTGCCGAGCTCGATTGCAGTAAATTCATGTACCGATGCTTCCTCTGGATAATCATATCCATTTTGCTTTTTTTGAGTAATTATGATTAAATGGTTTATAAATACGGTACAGGGGTACAGTAAATATATATAAAGGGTATAAAAGACTGTCTTACAAATACAAGTCAATGACTAACTCTTTTGCAAAGGAGAAATATGTATGACAAATCAAAGAGATAAAACCCACAACGACAGAACTCAACACAGTCACCACCACCATCAAGAACCCGTAAACCATGAACGGCACAGGCATGCTGATGAACATCGTGACCATCATGCACATGAAGGACATAACCATGGAGGTCATGGAGGACATGGACATCATGGACATCATGAACACGGGAATATGGTGAAAGATTTTAAAAAACGTTTCTATATTTCCCTGTTCGTGACGATTCCGATTCTTATCATGTCGCCGATGATACAAAGTTTTATCGGTGTTGACTGGCAAGTGCCATATAATCAATATATTTTATTTGTGCTAGCTAGCTTTATTTTTTTCTACGGAGGTTGGCCATTTATTACCGGTGGACTTAGTGAATTAAAAGAGAAAAATCCTGGCATGATGACGCTTATAGGTCTTGCCATTTTAGTTGCCTATGTATACAGTTCCCTTACAGTATTTGGTCTGGAAGGAAAAGACTTTTTCTGGGAACTGGCTACATTGATTGATATCATGCTGCTTGGGCACTGGATTGAAATGCGCTCAGTTATGGGGGCGTCCAATGCACTTGAAGAACTTGTTAAATTGATGCCAAGTGAAGCACACAGATTGGATGAAAACGATGAAGTACAAGACGTTGCAGTATCCGATTTAAGAAATAATGATCGGGTGCTCGTCAAACCTGGTGAAAAAATTCCTGTCGATGGTACAATTATCAATGGTAAATCCGCAATAGATGAATCCATGCTGACAGGAGAATCTGTCCCTGTCGAAAAATATAAAGGTGACGAAGTAATCGGCGGTTCGGTGAATAAAGAAGGATCGCTTACTATCCAAGTTGAAAAAACAGGTGAGGACTCATACCTTTCTCAGGTGATTACATTAGTAAAAGAAGCGCAAGAGTCGAGATCCAGAACGCAGGATATTACAAACAAGGCAGCAAAATGGTTATTTTATGTTGCTTTAGCAGCGGGTTTCATCACGCTGTTCATCTGGTTGATTCTAGGGTATTCCTTTGATGTAGCACTTGAGCGAATGGTTACAGTGATGGTTATTACCTGTCCACACGCGCTTGGTTTGGCTGCACCACTTGTTATCGCAGTTTCCACGTCCATTTCCGCTAAACACGGTCTGCTCATTCGCAACCGTGCCAATTTTGAAGGAGCAAGAAACCTGAATGCTGTTGTTTTTGATAAAACAGGTACGCTGACGAAGGGCGAGTTTGGGGTAACAAATATTGTGCCGGCTGAAAGATATAATGAGGAGGAAGTTATAAGTTGGGCAGCGAGCCTGGAACAAAATTCCGAGCATCCAATCGCGACTGGTATTGTAAAATCAGCAAAGGAAAAAGGGATCAAGCTTAAAAAGATTTCCGATTTTGAATCCATCACGGGTAAAGGGATTCAAGGAGTAATTAATGGGAAAAAAGTGAATGTTGTCAGTCCTGGCTATGTTACTGGCCAAAACATGACATATGACGAAAAATTATTTAATGAAATGTCAGAAGAAGGCAAGACAGTCGTGTTTGTTTTACTGGATGATGAATTGGCCGGTATGATTGCCCTCGCTGATATAGTACGGGAAACAGCGAAGGAAGCAATTGCTGCACTGAAAGAAAACAACATCCATTCAATCATGCTGACCGGGGATAATAAAAAGGTCGCCAATTGGGTCGCCAAACAATTGGATATGGATGAGGTATATGCAGAAGTGTTACCAGATCAGAAAGCGGACCAGGTGAAGAAAATTAAAGAAAAGGGTTGGAAAGTTGCGATGACAGGAGACGGGGTAAACGATGCACCCGCACTGGCAACCGCCGATTTGGGTATCGCAATCGGTGCAGGTACTGATGTAGCGATGGAAACAGCAGACGTCGTCCTGGTCAAGAGCAATCCAAAAGATGTTGTCTCATTAATCGATTTGTCCCGAAAAACGTATCGGAAAATGATTCAGAATCTATGGTGGGCAACGGGGTATAATATTTTGGCAATACCACTTGCAGCAGGTGTGTTGGCACCTATTGGCATTGTATTGAGCCCTGCAGTCGGCGCTGTACTGATGAGTCTTAGTACGATAATTGTTGCAATTAATGCCAAGTTACTGAAGGCATAAAGGAAACAGGTTTCCAACATAATTAAAAAACAAACTGAATTAGGTCACTTTTACCACATTTTTCTGGTACACATAGATTTTTTGGTAATGTTGTGACAAAGTGAATCGGTAATCCTCACAGAGTTAACCCGATCTAACAATTTCTCTCTGCGTATGAAGACCTCTTTTTGAAAGGGGTCTTTTGCGTCCTTTTTAACCATGATGGAGAAAGGTGAAATATTGTTCGAGTAATTTTAACTAAGTAAAATTCTATTTGTAGAATAGGGATGGACATGATAAAATTAAATGTTGCAAGGATAAAAAATGAATATACCTGCATTCATTTGTATCTTGCAAATATAAATGAATAGGTGGTAACAAACATGGAAGGAAATCAAAATTATCAGGTGCTGCTATACTACAAATTTGTACCTGTGGAAGATCCGGATGGCTTTGCTACAGAACATCTGCAATTTTGTAAGGACCTTGGCCTAAAGGGCAGAGTTTTAGTGGCACATGAAGGAATTAATGGTACTGTATCAGGGACCATTGAACAAACTCAAAAATATATGGATGCCATGCATCAGGATCCGCGTTTTGCCGATATGACGTTCAAAGTCGATTTGGCTGATGGGCACGCATTCAAAAAAATGCATGTCAGACACCGCCCCGAGCTAGTTTCTTTGCGCCTGGATGATGCGGTAAGCCCGATTGAAAAAACAGCAAAATTTCTTTCACCAAAAGAATTTTTCGAGGCAATGCAAGCGGAAGATACAATTATCCTAGATGCGCGAAATGATTATGAGTATGAATTGGGGCATTTTCGCGGAGCCGTCAACCCCGAGATCAAATCGTTCCGGGAACTTCCTGACTGGATCCGTCAACATAAAGATGAATTGAAAGATAAAAAAGTACTAACCTATTGCACCGGAGGGATCCGCTGCGAAAAATTCACCGGCTGGTTAATGGATGAAGGTATTGAAGATGTCAACCAGCTGCACGGAGGCATTGTAACCTACGGCAAAGACCCGGAAGTGCAAGGTGAACTATGGGACGGGAAATGTTATGTATTTGACGAGCGGATTTCCGTACCGGTTAACCGCAAAGAGCATGTTGTCGTCGGTGTGGACTATTTCGACGGCAAGCCTTGCGAACGCTATGTCAATTGCGCAAATCCCGAGTGCAACAGACAAATGCTTTGCTCAGAAGAAAATGAGCATAAATATATGCGCGGCTGCTCGCATGAATGTCGCATTAGCCCACGCAATATGTATGTAAAAGAGCACAATCTCTCTCCTGAAGAAGTTCAGCGCAGATTAGATATAATTGCAAAAGAAGAAGCAGAGAAAAATAAGCAAGAAGCAATGTAAATTTCTGATTGGCCTGGCAGCTGTAATGATTGCCAGGCCTTTTATATTTGAAAAACAGTATGATATTGTTTAAGCTAACACAATACTGGATTACAGTTTGACAGTACACTACTTGAAAACCATGTTGTTTGAAAAAATATCAAGCTATTATGGTGGCATCCATTTTCATGTTCCCAATTGCTTGTATCCCCTTCACTCTCCCTTTTCGGATAGTTCCCTTTATTTCGTCGCAAATTGTCGAAATGTTCATATTTACATAATTCATGTTTCTAAATTACAATATTACCAGACAGGCTTTCAAGACACGCGACAGTAGACTAAGAAGAAAAAGAAAGTTTAAAGGTTGAGAAACAATGCTCCAATATAACGGATTTGCCCTTTTATGGACTGCTATGAATAGGTTTTGGAAATCTCAACATTCACCTAATAATGTATACTCCAAATACAATGAATAGCAAACCAATAAATAGAACGATCCCCTTAACAATCCAATAAGGAACTCCATTTAAAATTCTAAATAAAAATTCCCATTCAATAAAACCGCTCCCGCCAAGTGGTCCTTTATCTTTATAATCCTTCTCTCTTAATTTAATTAAAGAGGAGAAAATAATAATTACTCCCCATATTATAAATAAACAACCTAAAAATATTGACAATCTGTTCACCCACTTAATGAAGATTTGTTATAAATTAATAATTCATTATATAAACTTGATGATTTAGATTCCTATAACATAATCATGTTTCTTGTAACCTTAGGTATAATCACAAAAATAACAAGTCACCATACAATCAAGTATCAAAAATTCATTATATCGCCACACCATTTAAGAGAATATACTTGCATAAATATGTATAATTAACGATTAAAATACTGTTTTTCTTGAAATTGGACACAGCTTACCTTATAGTAGTGGAACTATATAAAAGGAAATAAAGGAATTCAAGCAGCCTCTGTCGAATGTTATAGGTAGAAAACTAAATACCTTTGGGGGCGGATAAAATGAAAAAAAATTTTCCAAAAGAGATAATTTGGATCCCGATATTCAAGCCGTTAAATTAGTTATGAAGGACGCGAAAGATGTCAGGTTGGTCAAAGATACCAAGCTATCCTCTTGTATCTAAAAGGATTTCTCTTTTCCTGTTGTGTTAAGGTGTAACTGTGATGCTTTATGCTAATCCTCTTTCTTAGTTTACATTACCCTTAAACTATATAATTTTATGCCAGTTCAACCATATCAATAAATTTGTATAACATCAAGTATTCAATCAATTTGATTAAAAAGGAGCTGCAAAAATGAACGTATACGATTTTCATGTTGAAACGATTGATGGCAAAGACAAATCACTTGCAGATTATAAAGGAAAAGTTCTGCTGATTGTTAACACAGCCAGCAAATGCGGTTTCACTCCGCAGTTTGAAGGTCTACAAAAACTGTATGAGCAATATCACGACAAGGGCTTTGAAATACTTGGCTTTCCATGTAATCAATTCGCAGAACAAGATCCTGGGACAAATGAAGAAATCCATTCATTTTGCCAACAAAATTATGGTGTAACTTTTCCGATGTTTGCAAAGATTGATGTAAATGGCGAAAATGCCCACCCGCTTTACAAATACTTGACGAATGCGCAAAAGGGAATGCTAAATAAGAAGATCAAATGGAACTTCACGAAATTTTTGATAGACAGGAAAGGAAATGTGGTGCAACGATTCGCCCCGCAAACCAAACCAAGTAGTATGGAAAAAGAAATCAACAAAGTACTTTGAACACACCATTTTTAATTCATGCAGTCGTTTTGATTCCAAGCCCCAACCGGCGTGATCCGCTAAAAGGAACAGCCGGATATTAAAAGGGCGTGGCTGTATCATCCGGCTAACATTTTCCGGAGCTTCATACTGATTAAAATCAAACCTGAGACTATTGATGGCAACGCATGAAAAGATTTTCCTTACACGCAGTTACAACTATTCTTATAAGAAGCGCTTAAGACCAAAAGTAAAAAACATTGCCCAGGGCAATGTTTTTTACTTTCATTTATATTTTCATAACCCCGCCGGTATTTGCGGAGGTTACAAGTTTGGAATAACGGCCGAGCCATCCCTTTTTCACTTTTGACTCGAATCCTTTCCAATTTGCTTTACGTTTTTCGAATTCTTCATCTGAAATTTCCAGATTAATTGTACGGTTATTTAAATCAAGTTCAATGATATCGCCATCTTCTACAAATGCAATTGGGCCACCTTCTGCCGCTTCCGGTGAAATGTGGCCGATGGAAATGCCTCTTGATGCGCCAGAGAACCGCCCGTCGGTAATCAATCCAACTTTCGCCCCAAGGCCACGCCCGACGATTTGCGATGTTGGTGCAAGCATTTCTGGCATTCCCGGCCCGCCTTTAGGACCTTCATAACGAATGACAACTACATGCCCTTCTTTTACTTTACCAGTTTCAATTCCATCCAGTGCTTCATCTTGAGAATCGAAGCAGATTGCTGGACCACGGTGATAGCCACCAACTTCCGGATCGACAGCACCGACTTTGATGATAGCACCATCCGGAGCAAGGTTTCCAAACAGTACGGAAAGCCCGCCACGTTCAGAGTGTGGATTATCCAAGGTATGGATAACATTTGTATCCAAAATTTCTGCACCCGCAACCGTTTCACGGATTGACTTGCCGGAAACACTTAGGCAATCCCCATTAAAGGCACCCGGTTTTTTAAGCAGTTCGTTGATAATGGCACTGATTCCACCTGCCCGATGAACATCTTCAATATGGTAATCGGATGCAGGGGCAACCTTCGCTAAATGCGGCACACGATTAGCCACCTCATTGATCCGTTCAATTGGATAGTCCACTTCTGCTTCTTGAGCCATGGCAAGTGTGTGCAACACTGTGTTCGTGGAACCACCCATTGCCATATCCAACGCAAAAGCATTATCGATTGCTTCTTTTGTAACGATATCACGCGGTTTAATATCCTGTTTGATTAATTCCATCAGTTGTTTTGCGGATTTCCTGACAAATTCTTTCCGTTCTTCGGCAACAGCCAGAATCGTACCATTTCCAGGAAGCGCAAGCCCAATTCCTTCTGCCAAACAATTCATGGAATTCGCTGTAAACATTCCGGAACAAGACCCGCAAGTTGGGCAAGCATTTTGCTCCAATTCCAGTAGTCTGGCTTCATCAATCTTGCCAGCCTGAAAAGCACCAACGCCTTCAAATACAGAAGAAAGAGAGAGTGGGTTACCCGCACTATCGGTTCCTGCCTTCATTGGCCCACCACTGACAAAAATGGATGGTATATTGACCCGTAACGCTCCCAGTAACATCCCTGGTGTAATTTTGTCACAGTTGGGTATACAAACCATCCCATCAAACCAATGTGCATTTGCCACGGTTTCCACTGAATCGGCAATAATTTCACGGCTTGGTAAAGAGTATCTCATCCCGATATGCCCCATTGCAATTCCATCATCAACGCCAATCGTGTTCATTTCAAATGGAATACCACCAGCTTCGCGAATCGCCTCCTTCACAATTTTGCCGAATTCTTGTAAATGGACATGCCCGGGTACAATATCTATATAGGAATTCACCACCAAAATAAACGGCTTATCCAAATCCCTCGTTTTTACCCCTGCAGCATGCAGCAGGCTGCGATGCGGTGCTCGATCGACACCTTTTTTGATCATATCACTGCGTAATTGTGCCAATTTTATTCCCTCTTTCCAAAACCTTTATTTCTATTAGTCAAGTTATTTAAACTTTTTCCTATTTTAACACTCCTAATGAAATAAGTGTAGGGTAAATTATAAGTTTTTCGCCATACTTGCAAATTTTCTCAGAAGACAGGAAATAACATCTGCCATGGTGACAGGTATTTTGGCACATGCAGGAAAACTTGTGGAATGTTTCAAAAATTCTTCCAAAACTTTGCCAATGAATTTGGTGTTCTTGGAGAATGTGAACAAGAAGATGCGCTTCAACTGTCGCAAATGGAGGGGTGACTAAAACCATCCTTTGCGGACAACGCACGTATACCCTCGCCGGAGCAAGAAGGCTGAGGCCGTGTCCGCGAAAAGCGTCCGCCTGCCGTTCCAACCAACAGTTATTGCGTAAATCGAATTACCTTTTATTTACATATAATGCCACTCATATATTGATTCGGAAAGAACTTTGGGTTGCGTTCGATTTATGCACGCAAGGACAGCCCCGTGTGAGTTGGTTCACATAGGGGCTGTTCTTGCAATATTAAAGAATTTTAGCCAGGAAGGTTTGCGCCCGTTCAGTTTGTTGATGTTGAAAAAAATGTTGCGGATTGCCTTCTTCGACCAGTTTGCCATCAGCCATGAATAATATACGATCGGCGACTTCCTTTGCAAAATTCATTTCATGCGTAACAACAACCATCGTCATGCCGCTCGTCGCCAGATCCTTCATGACATCCAGCACCTCTTTAACCATCTCCGGATCAAGTGCAGATGTTGGCTCATCAAACAACATTACCTCGGGTTCCATGGCAAGTGCTCTGGCGATTGCCACCCGCTGCTTTTGTCCGCCGGAAAGCCTATTTGGGTATACGTCAGCTTTTTCGGTTAGACCAACCCTTTCCAAAAGCGCCATCGCCAAATCGCTTGCTTTTTGTTTGCTCAATTTCCTTACTTTGGTTGGTGCATAGGTGATATTTTCCAAAACCGTCATATGATTGAAAAGATGAAAATGTTGGAATACCATGCCAATGTTTTTACGGATCGCTGACTTGTCTGCCTGTGGAGCCGTAATCTTTTTTTCTTTTATCCATATATTACCGGAAGTCGGCTCTTCAAGCAGGTTCAAGCAGCGAAGAAATGTTGATTTCCCCGAACCGGATGGGCCAATAACTGCTACAACTTCCCCCTCAGCAATTGTGGTTGAAATGTCTTGCAGTACGATATTTTTGCCAAAATCCTTGCGTAAATTTTCCACGTTAATCACTGTAACGAAGCCTCCGTTCCACTGTCTTGCCAATTTTCGTCAAAATGAATACCATCACCCAATAAATTAAACCGGCAAACAGCAACGGTTCAAAGTTGCGATAAATATCCGCCCCGACGATTTGCGCCCGGCGCATCAGATCAAGATAACCGATAACTGAAACAATAGCAGATTCTTTTGTCAGTGTAATAAACTCGTTCATCAACGCAGGCAAAATATTTTTCAACGCTTGAGGCAAAATGATATTTATCATCATTTGTTTATAGGAAACCCCAAGCGCCTGTGCAGCTTCCGTTTGGCCGCGATCCACCGCCATAATGCCCGCACGGATAATCTCGGACACGTATGCGGCTGAATTCAGCCCAAATGCCATAATTGCTGACAGATACGGCGAAATGTCATAACCAGTCAGTTGCGGGATGGCGAAATAAAATAACATCAATTGCAAGATCAACGGAGTTCCGCGGAAGATGGATGTATATACATCCGCAATTACTTTTAAAATTTTTATTTTGGTAATCTTGAAGAGAGATAGAATCGTTCCCAAAATAAAGCCGATAAGTATCGACATGCCGACAAATTTTAATGTTACCCAAATCCCTTTCAGCATAAAGGGAATATATGGCACGATTTGACTAAAATCCAAATTCATGCCCCCACCTCGTTTCTATCAAATTCTGGCTGCTTAAGTCTTACAAGGAATTTGTTTTGGTCCACTGCATCTGGCGTTCTTGCGTATGCCTCATCCCTATTATTCTTGGTACTCGGATAGCCATTTGTCTTTCAATTTATCCATCTCACCGCTTGCTTCTAATTCCTTTAGAATGTTGTTTACCTTTTCAGTCAGGTCACTGCCTTTCGGAAAGGCGACGCCCATACCGGGTGAGCTAGTCGTCGGGTCATCAAAACCTGTTAGATTTTGTGATTTCACATATCCCTTGGCTACTGTTTTGTCCAAATAACCCACATCGATACGGTTGGAAGCAAGTTCTTGCCCCAAGATATTGGCATTATCCACCTTCTTCACCTTAAATCCATATTTTTTGGAAAGTTTATCTGCACCTTCTTCTTGAATCGTTCCCAATTGCACGCCGACTGTCTTGCCTTTTAAATCTTCCAACTTTTTGATGTCCGCATCTTTCTTGTATATGAACATTTCACCCGAACGATGGTATTGCTTGGAAAAGTCCACGTTCTTTCTCCGTTTTTCCGTAGTACTCATGCCAGACATAACCATGTCCACGCGGCCTGACTGCAGCGCCCCAACCAAGCCATCGAATTTCATGTCCTGGATTTCCAATTGATAGCCCAGTTTATCGGCAATTTTATTTGCCAAATCTACATCAAAACCAACAATGTCCCCTTTTTCATTATGTGACTCAAATGGCGGAAAATCTGCCGAAGTAGCCATTTTCAATACCTTTTTATCACTTGATTCCTCCCCCTGCTTTTGCTCGCCACTTGCCTGACTGCCGCACGCTGCCAACATACTGATGATAAATATAGATAATATTCCGATATATAATTTTTTCATTTCGATTGCTCCTCTACTGTTTGTATGACTTTCACGCCGTTACGACCGAGACTTTCTTCGCAAATTCAGCCTTTATCTTTTCCAATAAATCTTTATTCGTCAATACATCAAATCCGGTTCCTGCCAGTGCCAACGCACCTGAAATCAACGCTTCGTGCCCCTCTTTACTGATCGTCTTATCAGCAAATTCCTTCGTGTGTGCGACCAGACCGGAATCATTCAGGCCGATGTAAGGATGGATTGCCGGTACAACATGACTCACATTGCCCATATCGATGGAACCTGTTGCTTCTCTTGCCGGGAGAATCGGCAGCTCGCTCACTTGCTGAAGATTTGCCGTAAAAGCATCTGAGAGCGTTCGATTCGTAATCATATTGTCATAGCTTAGCTCATAATTGGAGATTGCCAGTTTTGCACCAGTCATTTGCCCGGCACCCTCCGCAATCGCTACAACCTTTTTAACAACTTCATCCAACACTTTTCTTTCTTCAGCCCGTACATAAAACTGTGCTTCAGCATAGTCGGGAACAACATTGGCTGCCTTGCCACCTTCCGAAATAACCCCATGAATTCGTACAGATGACGGAATATGCTGGCGTAGTGCGTTGATGCCATTAAACAGTTGGATCACACTGTCCAGTGCGTTGATTCCCTTCTCCGGTGCTGCCGCAGCATGTGCGCTTTTTCCGGTGTAGGCGAACTGAATAGCATCCATTGCAAGCGATTTGCCGCTTTGATAAGAATTCCCGTTTGGATGAAGAATCATGGCAACATCGATGTCATCAAATATTCCCTGCTCGCTCATTGGCACCTTGGCCCCATTTGTTTCTTCCGCAGGTGTACCGAGTACAACGACAGAACCGCCTATGTCTTGTAAAAATTTGCTTAGCAGTACACCAGCACCTGCGCTCATCGTACCAATCAAATTATGTCCGCAGCCATGCCCAATTCCGGGAAGAGCGTCGTATTCAGCTAAATATCCAATCGTGGGTCCCGGCTTTTCACTGGAAAATGTTGCTTTAAATGCGGTTGGTCGATCAGCGATACCTGTCTCCATTTGAAAACCATGTTTTTTCAATATGTTTATCAATCGCTTGGAAGATTCAAATTCCTGATCACCGAGTTCGGGATGTGCATATAAATAATTTGCCGTTTCCCATAATTCCGGTTCGATTACTTGAAATGCTTCTTTCAGCTGTGCTTTCATTTTCATTCACCCGCTTTGTATTTTTATAAGTTATTATGAATATTTATACCACATGGTTGTATAAAATTGCAATAGTTTTTTTAAATAATGGCAAAAAAAATACAGATGCCAAAAATGACATCTGCGTTTTTAGTTTGTTTGAATTAATAAGCTTTTGCCCAGTAAACAAGTTCCTTGGCTTTTTTACCGCAACAAACGCATGTATCACTTACTTCTTCTTGCTCAAAAGGGATACACCTGGATGTAGCAGTAGTTTCTTCTTTGATTTTTTCCTCGCAAGCTTCATCACCGCACCACATAGCTTTGATAAAGCCACCTTTTTCATCAAGTACCTTCTTGAATTCATCCATATTTTTTGCAATCGTAGTCATTTCATTACGATGTGCCAGTGCCTTATCATACAGGTTTTGTTGAATTTCTGCAAGTAGCTGAGGCAAACGAGTTTTGAGATCCGTTTGTGCGACAAATTCTTTTTCACCGGTGTCTCTGCGCACGAGAACAACTTGTTGTTTTTCGATATCCTTTGGCCCCATTTCAATCCGGACAGGAATTCCCTTCATTTCATACTCATTGAATTTCCAGCCTGGCATTTTATCGCTGGCATCAATATCGACACGCACCAAATCTTTTAGCTGATCACGCAAGGCATATGCTTTATCCAGAACGCCTTCCTTATGTGCGGCAATAGGAATAATCATTGCTTGTGTTGGCGCAATTTTTGGCGGTACAACGAGTCCGCGATTATCACCGTGGACCATAATTAAGCCTCCGATAATTCTGGTCGACATCCCCCATGATGTCGTGTGCACCAATTTGGTATCTCCATTTTTATCGAGGTAATCTATGCCGAATGCTTCTGCAAATCCCGTTCCCAAATAGTGCGATGTGCCTGACTGCAACGCTTTGCCATCATGCATGAGGCTTTCAATTGTCAGTGTATATTCTGCTCCTGCAAATTTTTCATTTTCCGTCTTGCGTCCTTTAATTAGCGGAATAGCGAGATATTCTTCACAAACAGCTGCATATATCTCCAACATGCGGTTCGTTTCAGCCTCCGCATCCTCCCTGTCTGCATGGCAAGTGTGCCCCTCTTGCCACAAAAATTCAGATGTACGTAGGAATGGACGTGTCGTTTTTTCCCAGCGAACTACATTCGCCCATTGGTTGTAGAGCATTGGCAAGTCACGATAAGAATGAATATTTTTTGCATAATAGTCGCCAAACAGCACTTCTGACGTAGGACGGACAACGAGGCGCTCGGTAAGCGTCTCGTCTCCCCCCTGTGTAACCCATGCTACCTCTGGTGCAAAACCTTCCACATGATCCTTTTCTTTTTGCAGAAAGCTTTCTGGAATAAACAACGGAAAATATACATTTTGGTGGCCAGTCTCTTTAAAACGGCGGTCCAATTCATCGCGGATATTTTCCCAGATAGCAAAACCATATGGCTTAATAATCATTGTTCCGCGCACAGCGCCATAATCAACCAATCCTGCCTGTTTGACAACATCGGTATACCATTGTGCAAAATCATCTTCCATGGCAGTGATTTTTTCAACAAAATCTTTATTCTTTTTTCCCAAAATCAACACCTCTTCTTATTTGGTCAGATAGCTATCATCATTATTTACGTATTGCAACAGCTCAAACCCTTTTGTTTCGGTTTAGTGGATTTCCTTGAAAATGGATTAGTATGCTGCTGCGCGAATGGAATGGGTTGCCTCCACCTTGAGCGTCTTTAAGCTTTTTGGTGAGCGACTTTCTATCCTGTGGAGCGGGTTGCACTGTCTTGGAGCGGCTTTTCCTGCTTTCGAGCGACTTTTCCTTGTTCTCGAGCGACTTTGTCTTTGCTGGAGCGGGTTTTCGCTATTTTCGAGCGGGTTTGGCATATTCTCGAGCGGGTTTGGCATATTCTCGAGCGGGTTTCCTACTTTTTTGAGCGACTTTTCGCTTTTTCGAGCAAGTTTTCTCGCTTTGGAGCGACTTTCCTTCCGCTGGAGCGGGTTTTCACTTTGTTCGAGCGGGTTTGACGCATTCTCGAGCAGGTTTCACTTTGTTCGAGCGACTTTCTCCACGTTTGAGAGGTATGATGCCGCCTGAGCATTGTGCAGGAGCTCTCATATTCACAGAACGGTTTTCAATATTGCCAGAACATCCCCACCATAATTCCGCTGAAATATAAAAAAACCTCCATCCGCATAAGGGACCGAGGACTGGTGGTACCACCCTTGTTTGCCGATAGTTTACAACATCGGCACACTTCATTTGATAACGGGTAAACCCGCGCTGGTTTCCATCAGCGAACTCGAAGGCAGGTTCCCACCCGTGTCTATGGAAAGTTGCACCAACCCTTTCCTCTCTATAAAAGACAGCCGAATGGTACTAATCCTTTTCATTGTTTCAACATATGTATCCTAACTATAGTATGGAAGCATGTGAAAAGTCAAGGTGGAATCAAGCCGAGCTTTTTGCGATGTACCCATTTTCTTTTTCTGCTTAAAAATAAAAAGCGGGTGTCATCGTCCGCAAAGCCTAATTTTCATCGGAAGTTTGGTTAAATTTATGAGAAACCATCGAGTTCCGAATTTTCACTTCAAATTTCACCAAAAAAGGGCAGACGAATCCCGTTTTGCATAAGTCATTTTTTAAAAATTGACTTATCAACATGTGGATAATTTAGGATACGAGGCTTCTTATTTTCTCAGGTTGATTTTCTTTGATTCTGCCTAGCGCCATGGCAAGCATGATACATAGTGCCAGACCGCATCTTACCTTCATTTTGTCCAGTCCGCGTATTGTATGATTTTCAAATCCAAAAGAAACATCCAGTCGACTATTGACTCGTTCGACCGCTGTTCGTTTATTGTATTCCGTTTCCCATTTGTAACTGGCTCGGTCAATGGGAGTAAAAATTCGACGGTCTTCTTCCAGTTTAATCCGAATCCCCTGGGCAACCGGGCAATCTGTCATTCCTTCGCATGAAACGCCATACTGCTTGGCAGGGCAAAGCTTTTTGAGCGTATCCCTGTCTTTTTCAAATCCGC
>NZ_JAROCA010000140.1 GCF_030732005.1 Tigheibacillus jepli
GATAAATCAATGTTTTGGAACGTCAAAAGGCAGTTTTTGGGGTGTTTTTCTCAAAAACTGCCGAAACTTGGGCTAGTAATAATTTTATAGGAGTTCCAAAGTATGTAGTATTTACTGCTGTTGTTACCATAATTGCTGCTGTTTTAGGCCAAGCAATGTCACATTTACTTGCGTTAAATCGTCAAAGAATAGATTTCTTTATGCAGAAGTATCAAGATCTTTACTCACAAGTTATAATTTATGCTTCCAACTATATGTTAATAAAACTTAATCCACGGAAAAATCATGATGTACATGAAGCTGTTGTGGAAAATGATCTATTAGAAATAACAATAAATAATTTAACAGAAAATATTAGATATGCATCACCGAGGCTTCTAAAGGTGTATGAAAGATATGTTAGTTATGATTATGCTTCGGATGGCATTGGAAACAATAAAGAAAGTGAAAAACATGCACTCATATATTTTCTTATAGATGACATTTTAAGGGCTAGTAAATGGACTCGAGTTTATAGTAGAAATGATAGAAGGGAATTAAAGAAGTTCCGTTATTATTTCGGTTTATATGCATCTGCCCTAAATTACTTCGAAAATGAATACGTAGAAACAATTATTCAAATGGAAAACTGGATTTCGGTTAAAGTAAAATATAAAAAATTTGAAGATGTACTATTGAGCAGGGATATTAATAAAATGCGAATCATAGTTTCCAGCCATCTAAATAAAGGAAAAAAACATAAAATGTTTTCAACATTATTAGAGAAAATAGAGTAAACATAGTGGGAATTTACAAACAAAAATGCATCTTGGAAGTTCCAAAAGACTATGTTAAAAAAGATACATATGTCACGTATTAGATTGGCTATAATTCGATACATGGATCAATACTGAGCGCACAACAAATTCAAAATTGTAAAGTATGTAAGCTAAAATTTTGACTTTAGAACATAAACTACACATCTTAACCAAAAGTGTATTTTGAATATTTAAACTTTTTAATAGGAGGGAAGTTTATGCCTTATTATGATGAAAAAGCACATTTACCTGATAGGCATCTATTAGTACATGAATTTTGTTTATATCTTCATGATGTTTGCTTGAGCATTTTCTTTAAGTGTATGAAAGATGAAGAAACTATCGGATTAACCCCCGTATTTTGGACAATAACACTCTTAAACTAGCTTTTTCTTAAAATTACGCTGTTTTTCTTTCGT
>NZ_JAROCA010000141.1 GCF_030732005.1 Tigheibacillus jepli
AATATTGCTTTTTATCTATAGTAACGATGCCATACTTGTCTGCTTTTACTTCTTTATAGCGAGCACATTCAAATTTCTTTTCAGGCAACATGAGCCAGTTGGCTTGATCTTCTTCATATAATTTAGATTGAAGGACTTGTTTATCATAATGTAGACGCTCACGGTCTTCTTCGGCTAAGGCCCATAATGTTTCGTTAAAATGGTCAAGATCTACAATCGTATTCTCTGGTAAGAGAAAGTTATTTCTTACATATTTCACCATGGCTTCAACATGCCCTTTTTCATTGCCCTTTCCAGGGTTACAAAACTCATATTGAAAGCCATAATGTAAAACAAATCTCTCAAACGTATCGGTTAATTCACGTTCTCCTTTAGAAAAAATTTTCTTCACGGCTGGAGAGAAATTATCAAACCGAATGATTTTGGGTACCCCGCCCATATGGTGGAATATCCGTTGTAACCCTTCTAGTAAACACTCTGTATTTTCCGAAGGAAATACTTGAAAATAAAACCCATTACAATGCGGAAACGACATAACCAGATATGGCAAGTCAATCACTTCGGACAGATACTTAAAAGGTGCTGTTCCAAAGTCAACCTGAGCCGTACCAGGGATGGATTCAAGAGGTAATGCAGCATCCTCCATCGTTTCTTTTAATTCCTTTTTTCTTCGAGATACATAATCCCTCACTGTTCGATCGGATCCTTTGAAACTATGAAACTTCTTTAACTGTTGATACATTTTCTTTGACGTTCTTTGGTACTTCTTTTTCTTTTTTAAATCTTCTTTTAACCACTTGTCTAAAATAGGCTTAACAGGGTCCAGTACTGGAGCTTTGCGCTTTTGTTTTTCCTTCTTTTTGAATTCCTCTTGATTTGCATATTTATTTACTGTACGCGGATCAATCCCCATCTTCCTACCTACGCTGGCATATGTTTCTCCTTTTTGATTTACCTCATGTCTGATATAATCAATTTCAGCCACTGCTAACATCTCCTTAATAACCTCCTGTCGAACGTTGTTGGTCCAACGAGGAGTTTAAAGTTATTTTGAGAGGTTGGCAAGTGGTTTTTTATTTATATACCCCCCTTTTGGGAACTACATAAATTAACTGCCAAAGACTACGTTTTTAGTTTGCCATAAACA
>NZ_JAROCA010000142.1 GCF_030732005.1 Tigheibacillus jepli
GAAAAATGGTTCCAATCATCTGTTTTTGATGATCGGAACCATTTTCCAGTTATTTTGGCTAGTTATGTCCCAGCCTCTTTTAACTTATCTGTAGTTATTATTTGTTTTTTTTGCTTTCATTTTTTTATATTGGTCGAAAAGCCCTAAAACAATTGCTATTGTAATAACAATGTATGGAACAGAATATGGTACATTGCTCAACCAACCCAATTGAAGGCACATTAGTATTAAAGCACCTATTACTAATAAAATTATCCATGTCATTCTGAAAAATCCCATATGACCAACCTCTCTTAGTTGATTATTTGGATACAACCTTAGCAAGACAATAAGTTACTACTCCCTCCGTCAGTAAACCAGCACCTACTAGGCAAGCAGCACATCCAGCACCTGCTGTTCCTACGCAAGCAGCACCACAAACGATACTTAGGGAAGTTATAGCCCAAGCTGCAACACCTTTATCAGCCAGACATTTATTAAATTTACTCCAAAATCCAGCCTCAACCTTTACAGGTTGGATAAATTTTGCAACAGCATTTTGATCTCCCTCAGTAATATTTTCATACTCGTCTGTTGAATCTACAAAATCCTCTGCCTCCAGTTTAACATTTTGTTCCTTGCTAAGGGTCCCATTAATGTAAACTGCTGCATCCACAGTATAATTTTTATCGTTTCCAATCAATTTATATTCCATAAAAGACTTTAAGGTATTGTCTTTATTAAAGACAATAGCTAAACTTGAATTGTCCATATCATCCCTAACACTATCGTGTTTTAAAGGAATATAAAGGATTTTCTCTTCTTTACTTTTTTTAGAGAAAGCGTCTTCTAAAACCATATGACCATTTGATTTAATTTGCACCTTGTCTCTCTTTATTAAATCTTCACTAACTTTTTTCAAACGTTGGGTATCCGCAACAGTGTTGTCAGAAAACTTGCTGTTAAATTCATCCATTATCATAGACATTTGCTTCAAATCATCATAATTGGGATCTACTTCCGCACCAGAAGGCTTAGGAGCCCACGTTTGTGCAATTAATAGAGCAATACTAAAGAAGATAAGGCTCCTCGCTATTTAATGTTGAAAAATCAGTTTGCTAGTACACATGGTAACCTATCATTCCTTGTTTGCCCCC
>NZ_JAROCA010000143.1 GCF_030732005.1 Tigheibacillus jepli
AAAGTTTTCAACTACCCGATTACTATGCATTATTCATGTCGAATAATGTCGGTAATCCCGCGATTTGTTACAGAATCTAATTTGTTTAATGAAAAGTCCTTCGCTCATTCCTCAAATTGATCCGATTAATGAAGACCTTTATTGTAGAATAAAATTGGACTTAAATTTAACAACCTGCTTTCCTTGCTGATTTCTTATACTCGCTTACATAAAACAAAATGGCACGATTATTGAACTATTGCAACATGAGCCTGTCAATTCAATTGTAAAATTACCGAATCCATTTCAAAGCCACTATTAAGGCATGTTAGAACTTTGTTAGAAAAAATCAAAAAAGGCTTTTACTCGAAAATGAGTAAAAGCCTTTCATACCAAAAGCTTCCAACAGGATTTGAACCTGCGACCCCTTCCTTACCATAGTCATTGTCTTTACTATCAATTAATTTCTTCCCCTCTCTAACCCTTGCTATATCAATCTTTATCTCTTATTGCATTTTCATTCAATATCATTAATGTTCTTGAGAATGACAGTTATTTCAAACGTCCGTCACTTGAATGTCACTTTATAAAGAATACATATGAAATATAAGTTTTATAAAAATCCCCTTTTGTTGCTTTAAAATAAAGTTTGATCAAAAGACATCTTGGTAAACGCAATTTTGCGTTAAATAAAAAGAACCCGTTTTGAAAAAAGAATGATCAAAACGAGTTTATCCTTAGTGAAGTACTATACAATTTTTCAAAAAAAGTTTGATCATTTTCTACCTGTGTAATTATAGCGATAGGTAAGCCTTTGAAGTTATCGCCAGCTTTCCCCCCACCTCACACCGCACGTCAGACTGTCTAACAATTGACCCTGAATACGGTTTTAAAAAGTGTGTTTATGCAATTTTGCTCAAATATTCGTTGTGCAGTTTAGATTTCAAACGGGATCAGTCTCTGAAGAGACGTATGAGATCCCTCACTCCCTTTATTTTGACCAATCTTTTGAGATTATAGGCAAGACAAATCAGGGTGGTCTCAGTACCTACTGATGCCAACCTGGTATGTCAACACTAAACTGAACAATTTTTTTAAGGAACATATACCCTTTTATAGTGCTGAGGTTTTATCACTCGG
>NZ_JAROCA010000144.1 GCF_030732005.1 Tigheibacillus jepli
TTATCTTTTTGATAGGTTCCGAGAGGAACAGAATAACGATTAGATTGATAGACAATTGTATTGTCCTTCCTTACTGTTCTTGTTATACTGGAATTAACGTTTGATATAGTAAATTCTTTGATGACCGGTTTGAGGTGTTGTTTTTCCAGAGCGAACACTTCAACTGGTCTCTTTTTTGTTGTATTGTGCACTTTGCGATTCCCGGTTCTCTCCAACCAAGACTTACAATTTTCATTCCATACGTCAATGCTTTGAAAGATGCGGTGCTTGGCGAAGTTGCCCTTCACATATCCTACGACATTCTCGATTCGACCTTTGCTTTCCGGGTCAGCTTTCCTGCAGAAATGGACTTTCAATTTTCTTGCTTCCCGATAAGCCTGAAAGGCTTCAGTCAGGATCAAATCCCCTGCATTCTCGCTTACCATAAGCAATGCATCCTGGTCGAACACCAGTTCATCTGGCATCCCTCCAAAATATGCAAATGCATGCTCATGCATACGAATGACATCTTTTGTCGTAAATGGCCTGTCCAGCCATTCCACATATTTGTATCTTGAATGTGATAATACGAAGCTGATAAAATACAATTTAATATACTTGCCTTGGGGCGTTCTCTGATTGGTTTTCCCAAAATCCACCTGCGCTTGTTTCCCCATCGGCGGGTCGGGTATTGCCTGGTAAGCCCTTTGATGTGTCTCTTTCGGTATGGCATATTTCTCACGAAGTTCTTTGACATAGCTTCGCACTGTACTCGCTCCAACCTTAAACTTCGGATAGTCTTCCAAAAGCCAATCATGTATCTGCGCTGATGATGCATCGGGATGCTCGCTGAGCCATGTGTGGATAACCATCTCGTACGCGTCTAGCTTTTTTGTTCTGGTTTTTGTCGAAGCCGCCCAAGCAGCCATTTCTTCTGGAGATTTTTTTAGGTATTTGTATACTGTGTTTCTCGATATACCAAGCTTTCTGGCAATTCTTCTTATCTTAAATCCCTGTTCTTTTAACTGTTTAATCTTCATGTACACTTCCCATTTTTCCACCTTTACTTCCTCCAAACGATATAAGTCAAAACATATTATATCTCATGGAGCGAATTTTTT
>NZ_JAROCA010000145.1 GCF_030732005.1 Tigheibacillus jepli
AAAATGGTTCCGATCATCAAAAACAGATGATTGGAACCATTTTTCTTTGGGGAATTTTCACTTTTTATTGTTTGGCCTCCGTTCATGGCGATGTACTTTCTCAAGTTTACCGCCATGAACGCAAATCCCAATTCATTTTCTACTTTGTCTTTGCCTCTTACGGAAAAACGATGGAAGCACAAATTAGCCTTCAAAAATCCGAAGACTGGCTCCACATCTATTTTGCGTTTGCCGTAAATTTCCCCAGTTTCTTTGTTCGAAAGCTTCTCTCTTATGTATTCTTTTTGTTGTTCCCATTTTTCGTTATAATAAACTTTTCGGTTATTTCCCTCTTTTGATTTTGTGCATAAGGAACGTAACGGACACCCCGAACAGTTCTCACATTCATAAACTTTAAATGTTCGTGTAAATCCATATTTGTCTGTTCGATTAGATAGGTAGCGGAATGACAATGTTTTATTGTTTGGGCAAATAAACGAATCTTCTTCTTTATTGTATTCCCAATTCGCTAAGTTAAAAGCGTCATTTTGATACTTCTTTTTCTTCTCTTTTCGATAGTGATTATATGTAATGAGCGGAGTGCGTTTTCGATTCTCTATGACATCTTCATAATTTTGTTCGCTTCCATAACCTGCATCAGCTACAATATATGGAGGTAGCTCAAAGAAGCCTTTCTCTATTTTATCCAGAAAGGGGATGAAAGTACGTGTATCAGTTGGATTTGGAAATACGTCATAAGCGAGCGCATATTGCCCTTCAGTCGCAACCTGCACATTATATCCTGCTTTTAGTTGGCCATTCTTCATATAATCATCTTTCATTCGCATAAACGTGGCATCATGATCCGTCTTCGAATAACTGTTGCGTTTTCCGAAGATTTCCATGTCGTTTTGATATTTCTGTTTACGCGCCAAATAATCCTTGAATTGTTTCCGGTATTGCTTCGGTTCTTTACGCTCTGAACGAAGCTGTTTACGTTCGCTTACGTCTTCACTCACTTCTATTTTTTTATCGTATTCTTCCACCTTTTCGTCTAGCTTTTCTACTATTTTTTCGAGTTCTTCGATTGATAGTTCATCCAAACTTTCCCT
>NZ_JAROCA010000146.1 GCF_030732005.1 Tigheibacillus jepli
GTTGTAGTGACCAAAATAAAATTAGAAATCCCGACACAGCGGGATTTCTAGGCTTTTTAGCCGAAACTTGGGCTAGTATATATTATTAATAACCCCATCATATTTTTGCTCCCTTAATATCAAAATAGGAAGAACCTTCCTTTGATCCTTCCTACTTAAATTTTCATTTATTCACTTCTCAATTCCTTATATATCTCCTTTGCCACAGCTGCCATTATGACGTTGTAATATGATTTATCCTCAAACAGTTTGGAGTAAGCATCCATTTGTTCCATATATAACTCTTGTGAGGCTTTCTCAAAAACGCCTGGGAACAGACTTTTCTCGAACATTTCTTCATCATTGCTTCTGGCTAAACTTCTTAATCTGTCATTTGATTCTTTAGCCTTTTTCGTTACGCCTTCAATAATTAATCGATCAGATTCTGATAATTTCCCATCATATTTTTCATTCACACGCCTTATGATGTTCTCTAATAAATCATCGTCATCTGGTGGCTTTATTCCTGTCTCAACATTATCAGGGTTTTTGAGTTTATATTCGGTATTTTTCTCCAGTGCGATATTACCACTAAAGGTCTCTTCTAACTTGTAGTATTCAAGCTTCACTTTGTCTTTGATATCTATCTTTTCTGTACTATTTTTTGGAATAAACCTGATTAGATAGGAATTGAAAATATACTCTTCATGCAATTCCTTATCAAACATTCTCGTTAGTTGAGTAATATATGCATACCATTTATTAAAGTTTCTCACTGTTACTCGAAATTCATATTGCTGCTCTTCATCTAATTCTTCATATCGTTTAATAATAGGAATAAGTTGACTTGCAATCTTACCCAAGTCTCTTTCCGTCTGTTTTCCTTCTTTAAAGTAAATCTTTGTCAGCTTTTGAATATCTTGATCATTGTAAATCTCGGATTAACCCCCGTATTTTGGACAATAACACTCTTAAACTAGCTTTTTCTTAAAATTACGCTGTTTTTCTTTC
>NZ_JAROCA010000147.1 GCF_030732005.1 Tigheibacillus jepli
TTTTCAACTACCCGATTACTATGCATTATTCATGTCGAATAATGTCGGTAATCCCGCGATTTGTTACAGAATCAAAAAATATGAAGTCGTTTTTGATGCACATAATACAATGGCTAGCATTGATTATCCGTTAGCAATTGATGATATGACTATTCAAGGTGTTTATTATCTTAAACAATATTTAACCTATTTAAAAATTGAAACAGAATTTTGCCAAATGTTTAACCAAGATGATCTTCGAGATCTTTTAGTTAATTATGGGAGAATGTGTGGGTTTGACTACCGAATTGAGTTATTTAATATATTTGAGTTAGTGTTAAATAATGCAGTTTTTTCTGTTTTATCAGGAGAATTACCTAGTAGAATAAGAATCTCGGTACAACAATATAAAGAGATAAAGAATCTATTTAGTAATATGAGTGATAGTCAAATACAATTGATTATTTTAGAAGCTGTAGAAAAATTACTCCATCATTTTAATATTAGTGATTCTCTAATGTCATATTATATAAAACAATGTGGAATAAATTTGGCAAAGAGGTTAAAAAGTGTTGTTAAGCATAACCGTCTGCAAACAGTGGTTATCTTAGAACAAGAATTGAAAACTCCTCCTTTAACCACCTTTAACGCATCCGATAGAATGAGCGATCATCGATTTCGGTTATTAATTGAGAAAATCATGAATTGTGAAAAGTCAGTGGATAAGATTGATATAATTCGGACAAATTTTCATTCCCTTCATGATTATATCGATATACTTAATACCGATTGTTTATTGAACGATGAATATGAAGAACTTTTTAAGACTTTTGGTGATGTAGAACTAGCTATCTTGACAAAAATAGTGTTCTATGAAGAATTAAGAAATAATTCTATATGATGCTAGTATAGTTTCATGGACACATCTAAGTTAAATTTATACAATGACTTTTAAGGAGGATGTGTCCGATGAGT
>NZ_JAROCA010000148.1 GCF_030732005.1 Tigheibacillus jepli
ACACTGAAAAAAGTGTAGGTCCCACGCCTTTTTGTCATTATTTTAGTAAACAAAAAGGACACCTTTTGATAAAATTAAAGTGACCAAACAATAATTTTGGAGGTGTCCTTATGTTTAAACATTATACCATGAACCAAGTAGTTTTGCCACTAGATTTAGAAATTAAGTTGAAAGAAAACGATATTGCCTTTGCGATCAATGATCTTGTCGAGAGTATTCCGGAAGAGGCTTTTGAGGACTTCATACGACAAACCGGTCGCCCCGCGTACCATCCTCGCATGATGTTGAAAATCATTTTGTGTGGGTATACGCAATCCGTGTTTTCTGGTCGTAAAATAGAAGCTTTATTACAAGATAGTATCCGCATGATGTGGTTGGCTCAAGGACATGAACCCAGCTATCGCACCATCAATCGTTTTCGTTCTAATCCACTCATTGAAGACATACTGCGTGAAAGCTTTGTCCAGTTCCGAAATCAGCTCGTGGAGAAGGAATTGATTGAAGAGGAAGCCATTTTTATTGATGGTACAAAAATCGAAGCGAACGCAAATAAGTTTACCTTTGTGTGGCGAAAATCCGTTGAAAAATATAGTGATAAGCTCATTGAAAAGTCCAATCAATTGTATGATGAGCTGTTAGAGAAGGAGATCATCCCGGCAATAGAGCGAGAAAAAGAAGAGGAACTTTCTATCAAGGAAATGGAAGAAGTAGTCGAAAAGTTAGACGAGAAAATCAAGGGATATAATAAAGAGATCGAAACATGTGAAGATAGGAGTGAACGAAAAAAACTCCGTTCCGAACGCAAATTACCAAAACAATCTCGGAAGCAGTTTATGGATTTCATCACTCGCAAACAAAAGTATCAAAACGATATGGAGATTTTCGGTGAGCGCAATAGTTACTCAAAGACGGACCCAGATGCAACGT
>NZ_JAROCA010000149.1 GCF_030732005.1 Tigheibacillus jepli
GTTTTTATTCTCTTCTTCATAAAGATAATACTTATGATACGATCGAGCCTAATATTTCAGTACCGGAAATGCCGGCAGTAACAAGAGGGTTATCCCATTATGATTCTCTTCTTCAAGAAAGGGGTGAATCATAATGAAGGACAAGATCGAAGCCTATGCGAAACGCTTAAAGTTAAGTTGGATACGAGAACATTTTCATGAAGTAGAAGCAGAAAATCATCAGGAGTATCTCTTAAAGCTATTCGAACAAGAAGTACAAAATAGAGAAGAGAGAAAAATTAATTTATTATTAAATCAGGCACAACTGCCAAAGACCGGAAATCAGCCATTTCAATGGGAACATATCCAAATCCCTCAAGGGATTAGTCGGGAAGAGATACTTGAAGGGCATTTTATCCATCAAAAGGAAAATCTCATTCTATATGGCGGTGTTGGCACAGGAAAGACCTATTTGGCAACATTACTTAGCTTGAATGCCATACATAGCTTTGGCAGTAAAGTGAAGTTCTTTACGGTGGCATCTCTAGCAAATAAATTAATTGAGGCGAACCAAAAAGGTTCCCTTCCTAAACTAATGAAACAGATAGAAAAATTGGACTTACTTATCTTGGATGAATTAGGTTATATTCCTCTTCATAAAGAGGGTGCAGAATTGGTATTTCAAGTGATCTCCATGTGTTACGAAACCAAAAGCTTAGTAATAACGACGAACCTTCAATTTGGTCAATGGAACCATGTTTTTGGAGATCCAATTTTAACGGAGGCAGTCATAGATCGCCTCATTCATCACTCACATTTACTTGTATTTAATGGTGAAAGCTTTCGTTACAAAGAGTCTTTACTTCAACAATAATTTGGGGTGGCAAGTGGCATACATTTTTAAATGCCATTTCATACATTTTTTACTTGCCAAATACA
>NZ_JAROCA010000014.1 GCF_030732005.1 Tigheibacillus jepli
TAGGCCGTTACCCCACCAACTAGCTAATGCGCCGCGGGCCCATCTGTAAGTGATAGCTATAAGCCATCTTTCAACTGCTTGCCATGCGGCAAATAGTATCATCCGGTATTAGCTCGCGTTTCCGCGAGTTATCCCAGTCTTACAGGCAGGTTGCCCACGTGTTACTCACCCGTCCGCCGCTCGTTCCACAAGAATCCCCCCGAAGGGTTCATCCTGCTTCCCGCGCTCGACTTGCATGTATTAGGCACGCCGCCAGCGTTCGTCCTGAGCCAAGATCAAACTCTCCAAAAAAGTTTTCCTTAGCTTCTTGCTTTATCGAAAAACGAGGTCCGTTTTTCGCATATGTTCAATGCCTAAAGCATCGAACTTGCTTGACATACTGGTCGTTTTGTTCAGTTTTCAAAGAACGATTTTCAATCATTGCCGTTTTTAGCGACAAGATTTATTGTACCATGCTGACTTATTCCTGTCAACAACTTTTTTAAAGATTTTTTAACTTTAGGTAGCATGTTGTCTCGCTGACAACGAATATAAATATATCACACATTCCGACACGTTGCAATAACAAAAACGAAAAAAATTACATTTTTTGTCGGTAATTTTTTTCGCCTTTGCTTTTCCCTGTCTGATATTGATTTAGCAGTCTTCACAGTGGGGCATGATAACACCCCGCAAAACATGCCTTCCGTTTCTCCAAGCGTACGTGACCCTCCTTTTTTAAAAAAAGGCCGATTTGCGACAACTTCTGTACACCTTTCCTCGAGGAGTAATCGCGGGCTAATAAAATACTCCTATCTCGTCAAGAAAACGAACCATCTTTTTATACCAACCGAACTGCAAAATCAATCACGTTCCTGAGCGAATAAGCCTCTGCAGACTGCTAGCCATTAAAATTGGCTGCATGTGTTACATCTGACCATCAGATTTGCTCTTTGGCATGTATTCCATACATTCACCTTGCGTTCCGACACGCAACAGCAGCTGGAACAAAATCTGATAACGATCACGCATAGCATCCTTTACAGCAGGATCAATTCGGTCGTCCTCCAAATCAAGCAGCAATTCCTCCAATTCGCGTTTTACCATATACGCAATCTCTTTTTTCTCGGTATCATTAATTAACAAACCTAACACCATTATCACCTAACCATTTCTACAAATCATATATTTCGTATCCGGCCAAATAGCGTGAAACTTTAATCAGCAGGGGGGTTTTTTATTTCCCTACTCATTGTCAATTGATCAAACCAGACCTTTACGGGCAGCCGTCCATGAAGATAAAATTCACCAATTAGGATTGCTTTATTTTCATGGAGTTATCCTCATCTAAGCTTCTTTGACTTTCTAAAAGCATTGAGGTGGGGGCTATACTGTCCACTAATCTGCGATAAACACAAAAACATGTCAAATCTTACCGTATTTTCTCATATCGCATACATACCCGCATAGGGTGCTTTTAAACTGACCATTTACATTTTACTACATCATACGCAAACCCACTCGAATTTTGGCGGTTGCTGAGGCGTTTTTCATAGCTTGTTCACAATTCAAACTTATGAACGCCTGGCATTCTAATGTTGGGACAGTGGACCTGTCCCCCTGTCCCGGTATGATTCCCAAAAAATAACTTTTCATCCGCTTTATTTTTGCTGGACAGACAAGTTCTCATATGGCGCATCTCCCTGACATATACATGAATAGAACAAGCTATGTACGCTGCAAAGGGGATGATAACAATGGGAAATGGTTTTTATGTATTCCGCTTTTCCAAGAAAAAACGGGTCATCACAGTTGTCTGTATTGCATTTATCGCAGCATTGTTTTTATGGTTTGGCAAGAGTGAGGTTTTATCCGTCTTTTCCAAACAGAATCCATCCGTTTTGGCTAGAGGAAATGAAAAAGTGCCGAATATTTCGCTGACCTTCAATATTAGCTGGGGAGAAAATAAAGTACATGAGATTTTGGATCAGTTGGAAAAAAACGACGTCAAAGCTACCTTTTTTCTCAGTGGAGAATGGGCTGAACGCCATCAGGAAATTATCGAGGAAATTATGAAAGGAAAGCATGAAATTGGCATGCTTGGATACCGCTACAAAAGCTACCTGGACCAAGATGTTGAACAAGTGCGCGCGGATTTACTGAAAGCACAAGAGGTATTTCAAAAACTGGGATTAAAAAACGTGAATTTACTTCGAACACCAAGCGGGCACTTTAACGAAGAAATTGTGGAGTTGGCGCACAAGCTTGGCTTTGAAGTCATTCATTGGAACATTAATCCGAACGATTGGAAAAATCCGGGGACACAAGAAATCATCGACTTTACGATGAAAAACACTTCCAATGGTGATATCTTGCTGCTTCATGCTTCCGATTCTGCAAAGCAAACCGCCGAAGCGCTAAAGACTATCCTGCCGGGACTAAAAAATAAAGGATTTCATTTTGTCCATATTTCCGAACTGTTGACTGAAGCACATACAAAGGCAAAGCTGGCAGATTAATGCGCCCAACAAGATACCGTGAGCCGGACATCGCTGTTACGCCAAGAATTACATTTAAAAATCCTGATGCGTGTGGCATCAGGATTTTCCTGCCTTTGTTTGATCGGTTGCTTTTGCTTTTCTTCTTGCCTCTGCCTCCAGCTGTCCTTTTTTATTCAATCGATGTAAAATCAGCAGCTGATACGTGTTACAGACAAGTAGCGGAATGATCATCAGCCATTTATAGTCATTGCTGCTTGCGCCGGATGTACGCAGGCCAGGAACCCATTCAAGGACCGTCATCACCACCATTAAAAATAAAGCCGGAATAAACGCATGCTTATTCGTTTCATTCGCTTTGATCTTTGCAATGATGATGCCGTATACCAAAATGACTGCCGCAATGAGTATATGCACCCAAAGCGAGCTGTTTTTGTTTGAAATATATGGGAAATAGACGAGATCGAATAACACAAATGCAATCAGCAGGATTTGCACGGTTGGCCAAAACGAACGGAAAAGCCCTGCCCCAAAGCGGTTAATAAATAAATAAGCAAAAAAGCCTGTCTCACTTACTGCGGCAAATACCAATCCAAGTCCAATGAAAAAAATGACTAAGCCTAGCAATTCCATGCCATCAAATGGTTGAAGAACCTTTGCATATTGATCCGCTTCCACGAAAAAACTAATGAGAAGACCTCCAATTGCGCCAAGGCCTAATGTTTTAAGAAACATTTCTACAACTTGTTTGCTGCCCAATAGTATATCCTCCTGCTATGTACGTTCCATTTTTTCTTCCATTTTGTATTTTAACATGAATGGCTTGTTTTTTCCCCTTATAAAGTGCATAAATAATCGTATTTGCATCCATATTAACAGTATAGGAAAGGGGGATTTCCTTATGCCGAGAAAGTTATGGCCATTGGGTCTTTTGCTTATCCTCGTCCTTAGTGCCTGTGGTGGAACAGGCACTGCCGCAAACGATACAGATTACGACACAACCAAAAAAATGGTTGTCGATATACTGCAAACCGAAGAAGGAAAAAAGGCTGTCGCCGACTTGGTTGCAGATGAGAAAATAAAGCAACATCTTGTCATGAATGCCGATACGGTTAAAGAAGCAATCAACGGCGCCATGGCATCCGAAAAAAGCAAAAAGGTTTGGGAAAAATTATTTGAGGATCCGGAATTTGTCGCCAGTTATTCAAAATCGATGAATGATGCATTCCAGAAAATGATGAAGGAATTAATGAAGGATCCCGATTACCAGAAGCAAATGCTTGCATTGATGAATAACCCCGAAATCAAAAAGGAAATGCTGGAAGTGATGAAAAGCCAACAATTTCGCAGCCATCTAAAAGATACCGTTCAAGAAACACTGGAATCTCCTCTATTCAAGGCAAGAATGCAAAAAATAATGTTGGAAGCCGCCGAGAAACAAGGACAAAAAGGCGGTAATGAACAAAACCAACAAAATCAGCAGCAAGATGGCAGCGGCAATCAAAATCAGCAAAACCAAAGCAGCGGAAGCTAACAGAGGGTTGTTTGGCTTCCGCTTTTTAATAAAGAATCAGTCGTCCATTGCCGCAACTACTTTGGAAGCAATACGATGGTATTCCTGACCATTCGGATGGTCTGTTTGGTAAACGGACGGAGCGAACTCGTCTTCTTCCTCATACGGCTGTTCCAGGCGCAGTTGGCCGAGTACTTTTGTACGCAGTACCTCCGCAAGTTTTTGACCGCCACCATGACCAAATACATATTCTTTTTCGCCTGTTTTTTTGCTTTCGAAATAAGACATGTTTTCTACGACACCCAAAATTTCATGTTCCGTCTTCATCGCCATTTGACCGGCACGGGCTGCGACAAATGCTGCCGACGGATGCGGTGTGGTGACAATGATTTCTTTACAGGATGGCAGCATTTCGTGTACATCCATTGCAATGTCGCCGGTACCTGGAGGCAGATCCAGCAGCAAGTAGTCCAGTTCTCCCCACTCCACTTCTTTAAAGAAGCTTGTCAGCATTTTTCCAAGCATTGGACCGCGCCAAATGATTGGGGAGTTGTCCTCTACGAAAAAGCCCATGGAAATCACTTTTACGCCAAAGCGTTCAACCGGAATGATTTTTTGTCCGCGAACCTGTGGGCGATGGTCGATTCCCATCATATCGGGAATGCTAAATCCATAAATGTCCGCATCGATGACGCCGACCTTTTTGCCCAGGCGCTGTAACGCAATGGCAAGGTTAACAGTAACCGTTGATTTGCCAACGCCACCTTTTCCGCTGGCAATTGCCAGGAATTTGGTATTTGTATTGCCTCCGAGCAAGGATGCTTCTTTTTCCTTTTCAGCTGCTGGCTGATATTTGCGAATAACATCCTCCGGCAGCTGTTCAAATCGCAAGCCGACAGTTGTAGCGCCATTCTTTTTCAGAATGCCGACAACTTGCTGCTGCAGCTGCATTTGTTCTGCGGTATTCGTTTTGCCAATTGCAAGTTTGACACTGACATGTTTCTTTTCTTCCTTGATGGTGACATCCTTGATGCCGTTGGTTTCTTCCAGTGTTTTATGTAAAAATGGATCTTTGACGGGGTTAAGCAGTTTAATAACTTCTTCTTTCGTCAACACGATTCGTCACCTTCCTTACAAGCCATTTATATTTCCGGCCGAAAAATCAGCCAGTTCTTAAAATCTTGTCTATGGCTAGTATAACATAAATGGTGCGAAACCTAAGTGATAAGAATCATACGTTAGAAATAGGGTGCCCGTTTTTCGCGAGTATTGGCATTTGTTTGGGAAGGGGCGGTTTGGATTTAATCGAGAGGATTTGCAATGTGGGGGGATTATTGCGGTTGGAATAGTCGGTGGCACATGGTAGTGAGATTGTTCATTATCGAGCAAGCGTGATTTATTTTCCGTGGATTGTCGCATACTTTCCAATTACGTGAAATACTTTCCGCAACATGTTGAATACATCATGCAACCTGTCTTTACATTCCCGGCGAACTGCCATGCACCGAAATACAAAAAACGGAGCCATAAGCCCCGATTATTCCGCATCTTCTTCTTTTTCCGGCTCCTCCGTTGTATAGCGCAAGATTCCCTCGTAAATGCTCGCAGCCATTTTTCGCTGATAATCTGCCGTTTTCAATAACTCCCTTTCCTTCACGTTGGATAAAAACCCGATTTCCACAAGTGCACCTGGAACTTTCGCGTGTTCCAGCAAGTAAATATTGTTAATCTCCAATGCCTGTCTATTCGTATTTTCCAGGTTACGGATGATTTCCGCCTGAATCATTTTCGCCAAATGCCTGTTTTCCTCAAAGCGCGGATAATAAAAAGTTTGTGCCCCATGCCAGCGTTCGGCAGGGATGGCATTAAGATGGAGTGTCAGGAAAAAATCGGCATTTTTATCTTCTATAAATTCTAATCGATTGCGAATATCTTCGGACTTTCTCTTCGATAATCCCCTTGTCGATTTACTCGCCAAATCTTCATCACTTTCCCTTGTCAAATAGACAGCGGCGCCGGCTTGCTGCAAATAATGCTGCAGCCGTTTGCTGACCTTTAATGCAATGTCTTTTTCCTGCGTGTCATCCTTTCCCTCCGCCCCGCCGTCCGGCCCACCGTGACCGGGGTCAATCACGATTGTCTTGCCTGTTAATGGAAGGGACCAGGATTTCCAGGTCGGTTGATATGTTTGAACTGGATAAAGTATCAAAAATATAAGTAGGGCCATTCCAATCAGCCACCAAAAAATCCATTTTTTCTTCAAACCCATTCGCAACGCTCCTCACCGTGTTTTGCTTGCTATTTATTTTATTGGACAAGGTGCGTAAATATACCTGTTCCTATGCATTTCCTGTATACCGGGATTATAAGCGCAAAAAGTCGGGTATAGAAAAGCAAAGGCGCAAGCGTCCTTACAGGCTAAAAGCGCGACGTCCTGGGACTGCGATTACTCATCCCACCGAAGAGCTTTTGTCGCAACGCCTGTACTAGCACGTCCTGTGCGTCGTAGCAACGTACAAGCTGGAGCACTTTGGGGCTGCGATTACTCGCCCCACCCAAAACCTTTGGGGCTGCGGTTACTCGCCCCATCAAAACCCTTGGGACTGCGATTACTCGTCCCATCAAAAGCCCTGCTAGTTGCTGGGCGCTGGATCCGGACGTGGCTGTCATAGCTAATGACTTAATTCAGCCCAATTTTATACTGTTTTTACCTACAAGCAAAAGATGGTCCAAAGGGGAGAATACCGTGTCCAAGCTAAAAAACTACGGGAAATCATTCATGGAAGAATTTAAAAGAAATGATATTTCATTGCTGGCATCGGCACAGGCCTACCATTATCTGCTGTCGATTGTGCCACTACTGATTGTCTGCTTTGCATTGATTCCGTACTTGCATATTCAGCCAGATGATGCCATTTCGTTTATCAGTAAAGTACTGCCAAGTGAAATGGGCAATATTTTCAAAGAAAATATTATTAGCCTTGTCGAGAACAGGCAGGGTGGACTCCTGACCGTCGGTATTATTGGTGCGCTGTGGTCCGCTTCCAATGGAATCAATTCATTTATTAAGTCTACGAATAAGGCTTATGAAGTGGAAGAGACGAGATCGTTTATTACCGTGCGTTTGACCGCACTGACAATGACATTATTGATGATTGCATCGTTAGTGGTTGCGATTGTACTGCCGATATTCGGAAATGTCATTTATGAATTTATCGCATCCGAAATTGGTTTTGCCTCCTCGCTGAAAATTGTTTTCAATATTTTCCGCTGGGGTGCAAGTTTTGTCGTGCTGACATTGCTGCTCATGTTATTTTATCGGATTGCACCGAATACAAAATTACCGTTTAAGCATATTTTGCCCGGTACCGTCATCGCAGGGCTGCTTTGGCTGATTGTCTCGGCTGGATTCTCCCTGTACGTGAGCAATTTTGGCAGCTACTCCGTTACCTATGGTAGTCTCGGCGGTATTATCATCCTGATGATTTGGTTCTTTTTGACCGCCTTCATTCTCATGATCGGCGCACTAATCAATGTCCTATATCACAAGCAACAGCAGCAACACAAAAAAGCCGCTTGAGCCTCTGTAGGAACAGGCGATTTCAGTGGCTGCGAATACCGGGCCTGTTTCCTTTTTTAGGCAAAAACACCGTGGAGCGTGCCCACGGTGTTTTTAACTGGTTGGATTCCTTTTGATGGGGTGCGGGCTGTTATCACGCGCCTTTCGCATTGCCGAAGCAGTAAACCACATTATTTCCTACGCACATTTTCCATGATAAATCTGCTTTTCGGTAGGCTCGGCATACGTTTCATGCTGTAATGCAAATTCTGCTGTGGTACCGTGTATGTCATTTTGTTCGCAAGCAAGTCCAAAGCGGTTTCCATGATGTCGACTGTCAGCCATTCGCCGGGGCAGCGATGGTCGCGATGATAATCTCCGCCACCTTGTGGAATGAAATCGAATGGGTTTTTTTCGCGCGTGCGGAATCGTTCGGGCATGAATTCATCCGGTTTTTCCCAAATGGCAGGATGATGGTTTGTCCCATATAAATCCAACAATACCAACGTACCCGCTTTGAAATCATAACCCTTCCATAAAAAGTCCTCCCGCACCCTTGCCACCGTAACAGGGAAAAACGGATAGTAACGTCGTACTTCTTCTGCAAATAGATGAATGGCTTCATTTCCACCGGAAGCCAATTTTTCTTTTTCGTATGGAAAATCATACAGGGCCAAGGCGCAAAACACGATGTAGACTGAAATAGCCACAATGGGCCGCAAAATATTAATCAATTCCACAGCCGCAACCGACAGTGGCAAAAGCTGGCCGCTTTGATCCTTGAACATGGCGATTTGGTACAATGCCGTCTCTCGGTCAACCTGCATTTTCCCTTCGCGTACTTGACCAATGAGTTTTCCAACCCATTGCTCCGCTTTTTGGCGATCCTGCTTGCCGCGCATGTATCTCGGTCCGACAGCGCCACCACCTTCAAACATGGCACTAAGCTCATTCATTTTCTGCTCCTGGTCACTGATAGCGAGCGGAACACCCGCCCATCGGCATGCTGTACGCGTTAGCACGGCCCTCGCTTCATCGTACAGTCCAATTTTATTTTGTTTCTCCCAAGTCTGAAGTGCTTGCAGCCATTCTTCCTTGAAAATATCTTTTACCTTCTGTAGTCGGGTTTGTGTCATCAGCGACATGAATAAATTTTTCCGGTGGCGATGTTTGACATCATCCAGCGTTTGTACGCCATTTTGGCCAAACAGCGTTTTTAATACGCGCTTTGGTGCAGCGCCGTGCCGCTTGAATTTATCGTTATCATAAAACAACTCCGCCGCATCCTTGCCGATTAGGCAAATGACTTTTTGTCCGCCAAGCAGTCGCGTTTCAAAAATGTCTCTGTGATATTGTTTTGCCCGATTGGAAATAAACTTATATCCTTCCCGCAAAAATGCTACTGTATGATCCAACCCTTTATCAATCGGCATCTGCTCCCGATAAGGCATCTTATCAACTCCCTAACACGCAACAAACATGTATTTTCCCATAGGATATGTTACTTTCACCCTGCTTATCCATACCCGCAGTGTCGGGCAAGCAAACAATTCGGAATTGTTTGCTTGCCCGGCTTAACTACAATATTTGGCATACGGATTAGCGATTGTTGGGTCTGTGTATTTTAGTGAAGGGGGAACATGTCCAATTGGGGGCTTTTTCGATTGTGAAAGTTAAGCGGAGGAAAGGGGGGATAAGGCTTTCATCATTGAAGCCAATGGCAGGTTTGTTTCTAGGGGTTTCGGTAAATATAGGCTGAAGTATGGAGCAATGCCACGTGGTTGGCGGTTTCTGTGTGTATTTGATTGTTGATTGTTGACTCGCTTTCGGGAATTTTCGACTGTATGTTTCCCCTTCTCTTATTAAGGAGGCATTATCCCTAAAAGAAAGGAACCGCACAAAAAAAGAGATGACAATCTATGCCAGCATTTTAAAAACTAATTTTATCGTTCCCTCGCTTTTTTAAATGCTTCATGCACTTCTTGCTCCGTAAAATCACCTAATCTGATTAATCTTTGAATAAAACGATCCGACTCGCCTTCTTTAATCGCTGAAACAAGTTCTTTGAAGATACTTTCTTTCATTTCTTGTTTCCCTTCATCAAAACCGGCATCAAATCCGAATATCTTTTTCAGTTCCTTTTCCACGGTACTCATTTTTATCAGCTCCTCCCATATTTTTCTGTCACCTTCTTCACTTAAGAAACGTCTAACTAATACATATATCATACCCGACAAATGTGCCTTTAATGAATCATCAGCCAGTTCCTGCAGACTACGAATGATGTAATATGCATCCATTTCTATCTCTTTTCTTTCGCTGTTGAACAATGGTTGGTAGATCAATCTCATTTGCTCTTCTTTTGATAATGAAATGTTTGGATTCCCTCTCATTTTATTCACAATCTCGTTGAATTCCGCTTGTCTTTTTAATTCATTTTTCAGGTGAATAGGAAATGATTTGAATTTTAATGAACCAATGTCCAATGAAGGTATAATGTCTTCTTCCCTCACCGACGGGGAATAAATCACCACGGTTTGAAGATTTGGATTTTTCTTTTCAGACTTTTCTCTCACCTTATTATACAATCTTAGCGAATAACTCGCAAACCGAAAAATATCGTCCTTTTTTACAGTTGTTTGATATTCTACATGCAAAAAATCGCCGTCTTCCAACAAATAAAGTGTATCAGCTTTATCATCGACAGTTTCTACTTTTGGCATGTCTGTTGACAACACTTCTTTTACCTTTTTCGATCGATAATTGAATACCTTTAGTGGCTCGAACCCTTTCATCGTTTCGGCCATTAATCGTTGTACAATATCCATATTATTATGATGGATTTTTCTTTCTTTGCCCATGATACGCTCCTCTCCAATGATAATGATGCTGCAGGGGCAGCCCTCTTCCAAATCACTGAAATAGGACAACTGTTATCCTGATGACATCCCTATTGTCAACATTACAGTCAAGTCACTTTTCACCATCATAGCCGGCAACAATCTATATGTAAAATCGGTAAAATTGCATTTCTCATCAAAAAAACTACCCAAAAATAGAAAAACCTATATAAAAAGTGCCAGACACCGGAACAATTTGGAATATTTCCGTTATCTGGCACGGTATTTTTTATTTTTTAAAGTATGACCTAAAATAAGTCAAGATCTTTCGGTGCCTGGACCGCCTATCCGCTATTATCTGGACAGGATACCGGTGACAAAGTGTTGCAGGTTGGATTTTTTGTCAGTTTGCAGGCCTTTCCAGCGTATTTTGGTGATCTCCAATGGTGTGATGAAGGTAGCATTGTTTCGCAAATCGCGTTTTGGCGCTACTGCCAGCCAATTACCCGGCTGCAATGGGTTTTTGATTTCGATATACCCATTTTCGGCTATGCCGATTTTCGCCTTTTGCTTTGCCAATTTGCCTTTGTGATTCATCACCCAAAGATGGTTGCTCACAACTGCCTCCTCCTTGGCTGTCACAGCATCGGGAACCGTCTTCGTGAAAATTTCCAGCTTCGCGTGATAGCCTGGCAGCAGTTTATCCGTCTTTTCATCTGCCGGCAAATCGACAGCAAATGGATACAAGCTCGACCCTTTCACTTGCAAATCGATTGGCTCATTACTTAACTGACTAATCTCACCCTCGAGTTTTTCACCGCTTTTCTGCATCGTAATAGCAGTCTTCATTCCTTCTTCCGTATGTAGGCGTTGCTTTTCGGTGATTTCGCCGGCAACCTGCAAGGCATCCGAATCCTGAATGGTCATCAGCGGTGCCTTTAGTTCTTTCGAAAGCTTGGTTACCCTGCCGCTGAATGGACTTTCGACAGTAATTGTATCCCCGCTGGAAGAAAGCTCGGCAATTTGCGATTGGACGCTTTGTTGCTCGGCTTTCTTTTGATCACGCTCTTTTTCTTTTTCGGCGATGTATTGTGTTTTTAGCATGTCGGCTTGTCTGGAATCGCTGCTTGTAATCTGACGCTGCAAGTTGGCAATTTCCGTTTGTAAAGCACCATCTTTGGTCTTCTTTCCTGTCGATGGCAAATTGCCGCTTGTGCTTGTGCTTGCACCGGATGATGTTTGGAACGATTGTACCTTATTGATAGCGGTATCGATTGCGCGTATCTCGTCGTCAAGCAAATCCCTTTTCTGTTGGAGCATTGCCTGTGTCTCATAAAAATCCTTGGCATAGTAGGAATAAAGCGGATCTCCGGTATGTACTTCCTGACCCTCATTTACGATAAACTCCTTAAAATTGCCCAAGTCCTTGTCGAAATACACATCAGATTCATTTGCATAACGGACAACCCCTGCAGATTGGTAGCTTTCATGCAAATCTTTCTTTTCTATGGCAGTCCAGTCATTCACATAAGCAATGCGACCCACCTTTTGATGGTTATCCGCGGCTACCAGATAAACATTGATGCCGACAAATAAAACAATTATTGCTGCTATCCACCAATATCTTTTTTTCATGAAAACCACCCGCCAATTATCAATGTATCAACAGATGCAATCAGCGCTGCAAAGCACCATTCAAACAAATGCAAAAAAATCACACTGGCCCATATTCCCGGTTTGGACATACTGCATAATTCGCGGATAAACCGCACTTGTAAAAACATCACCCAAATTTGGAAAATGGAAATGGCTCCAAAAAATAATACAATCCATGATTTCGATGTCAAATAGGCTGCGATTATGCCAAGTGAAAACGGCGAGCTGTACCAATCCAAGCCGGCGTATACTGCCAGAGGTATCCAAATCAGCCGTTCAATTAATAAAATCGCAAAGACAAGCTGTTGCATGATAACCAGTTTTTGATATGGAATATCTGTCACCAATCCAAGCATTGCAGCCGGCACGAATAAAACAAATCCCCAAAAAATAGCTGCATAAATCATTCGGCCAACAACAAACCATAGTTTATGTACGTTATATTCCAGCGGCGTCAGACCCGGCGCACCTTGTGAAACAAGATTGGAACCAATCCCGAGCCAACCCATCCATATGTAAATGATTACCGCAGCTAGCAGAAGAAATAAGCCGGTTTTCCAAAGTCCTTGTATCTTTTCCGCTTTTTTTATACGGAATATATTGTCCTCCATATCTGTAAATAATTTAAAAATATTGACATGGTAAGTCATGAACGACATCCTTTTCCTCTCATAATCAAAGCAACACGCTGTTCAACGGAAGCCGCTCCTCCCAATGAACTTTTGTTACTACCAATGAAGAAACGGGCTGTTGTCCCGCCCCTGTATGTACGCATGTGTGAAAAAAGTGAAACGATAATCAGTGGGACATGATAAAAACTAACTATCTTCCATTTTAACGCATTTTACAACAATAACCTACTATTTTTTGTACAAAAAATAGTAGGTTACTAGTAAAAATAGGTAGCAATGACGAATCATTACGGTTCAAAGACATTTTTTAAGTCTTTCGTCTTATTTCGTCACCATCGGTATGACTTCTTCCAGATTATCGACAATCGCATATGCATTTTCTTTCATTTCCTCGTTTGGCTCAAGCATATCTGGCACGATGATGCACTTGATGCCTGCTGCATTGGCTGCACGCAACCCGTTTAGGGAATCTTCCAAAACCAATGCCCTGTCCGCCGTTGCATTTGCTTTACGGCAAGCAATTTGGAAAATATCCGGATCGGGTTTGGCTCGTTTGACATCATCCCCGCTGACGTAGAAGTCGAACCGGTCGCCAAGCCCGGATACTTCCAGATAGTTTTCAATCGCAGCTTTGTTGTTTGAAGACGCAATGCATTTGGCAATGCCCGCCTCATCCAGTGCATGCAGCAATTCAATTGCCCCCGGCTTTATGACAAGCCCTTTTTCATCCAAAAGCTTTTGGAATTGCCGATAGTTTTCCTCCCATAGAGGCGCCATCGAAAAATCAGGCCCGCATATTTTTTGCAGCAACTGATTTGTTTCATTGTCTCCAATGCCAATCATACTTTTATATGTTTCGAATGGAAAGTCAAAGCCGAATGTTGTCATAGCACCCCGCATGGCTTCGTAATAGGATGTCTCCGTGTCAAACAGCAGACCGTCCATATCGAAAATTACCAAATCAATCTCTTTCAATCATATCCTCTCCATCTGCCAAATTAGTTCACACACCCTCCCCTAATGTATAGATATTCCGCCGCTGTGTCTAGTACCAGGCACTTGAACAATTCAGAATTGTTCAAGTGCCTGGTACTGTGAAATATGATAGTATGGACGTAGGTTTTTGGTGGATAATTTTAGGAGAGGTGGTGTGCGCATATGAAGACGCTGGTGATTATTTCTCATCCGGAAATCGGTGATTCCAGCAGCCAGCAGTTTTTGCTAAGCGCTGTTCCAAAAGATAAAGATGTGACGATACATCATCTGGAATCCGTTTACCCGGATGGCAATATTGATACAGTGAAGGAACAAAAACTGCTGAAACAACATGATCGGATTTTGTTTCAATTTCCTTTTTACTGGTACAGCTCCCCCGCTTTGTTAAAACAATGGCAAGATGATGTGCTGACGGAAGGTTTTGCCTATGGACCGCGCGGATCGATGCTTGCCGGCAAGGAGTTTGGACTTGTTTTGGCGATTGGTGTAAAGAATAGCGAATATCAGGCTGGCGGCAGGGAATCTTTTAGCATCAGCGAGCTGACAAAGCCTTATCAGGCAATGGCCGTTAAAACCGAGATGGTATATTTGAAACCATTGCTCATTTTCCAATTTGCCTATATGACACATGAACAAAAAATGAAGCTGTACATCGACTATCAGCAAGTCTTGACAAGGGAAAAGGACGCGAGCCTGGAAACGAGGGAAAAATGGCTGCTGGAACAACTAGAACAGCTGGATGGCAAAGCATTTCAGCCAAATGAGGAAACGACGCTATCCAATGCCATGGAACAGATCAAAACAAACCGCACGACAATTGATGAGTTGAAGATGATCCTGGAACAAATACGCTAGATAAGCAGAAAGAAGGTTTATAATGGAAGAAGAATTGCATGAATTGATTCGTGCGCTGGAGGAAATGTCCGAACGCCAAAGCGATTACCATGCCCAAGCTTTACTCTTTGCTACTAGCAAGCTGCTGCAAGAACAAGATAAGCGAATTGCTTTAATGGAAGGCGAGCTGGATGGCACGTTGTGGAGTCCCAGAAATTGGGGAGAATGAGGGCAGCAAAGGCATTAGATAAGCGAGAATTGCTATACTTCACTTTGAACAAACTTTGGGATCGCCACATGTCCACTGACTTCTTATAGATAAACTACGCACGCTTCAAATAGTGCGTGCTAAATACATGCAACTTTTGACCAAACCAGCGTGCTAAAGCCACAGCATGGACTATCGTGCGTGCTAAACACTTTGCCACTCCCCGGCTGCGAATTTTTTTGGCATCTGCCGGATTACATTGCTGGCTGATGTTTATGCATAAGCCTAAGCAATTCAACGAAGCGAGGTGAAACAAGATGATTGGATATTTAAAAGAGCGGTCTGAGAATCTGTTCACAGGCTATTTTGCCCTTGTGATGGCAACCGGTGCACTGTCGATTGCGATTCACTTACTCGGCATGCAACCCGTGGCCAAGATACTGCTGGTGATTAATATTGTTGCCTATGCGGGGCTGTGGCTGCTGACGTTGACTCGGTTGCGCTACTTTTTCCCGAAAGTGATAAAGGATATCACAAGTCACTCCAACGGCCCTGGTTTCTTCACACTGGTGGCAGGAACTTGCGTATTTGGAAGTCAATTAATTATTGTTGGGCATCATCATACTTTTTCCTGGTTTCTTTGGGCTCTTGCCATACTGCTATGGGTCGTTATTATGTATACTTTTTTTACGGCGGTCACGATTCGGGAAGGGAAGCCAACGATTAAAGAAGGCATCAACGGTGCTTGGTTGATTGCTTCAGTCGGGACACAATCCGTCTCCATCCTCGGAACATTGCTAGCGCCGTATGCTGTTGGGGAGCATCAGCGGATTATCTTATTTTTTACACTGGCCATGTATTTTTTGGGATGCATGCTTTATCTCAACATCATCACCCTGATTTTTTACCGGTTTACCTTTGTGGAATTCAAATTTGAGGCACTGACCCCGCCATATTGGATTAATATGGGCGCTGTTGCCATCACAACGCTTGCAGGTTCAACACTGATCATGCATGCTGAATACGCGCCGCTGGTCACGGAAATCACACCTTTTCTGAAAGGTTTTACATTGTTCTTCTGGATAACGGGCACGTGGTGGATTCCGCTTTTATTCATCCTGGCAATTTGGCGCCATTTCATCCATCATTATCCGCTATCCTACGATCCGCAATTTTGGGGCATGGCTTTCCCTCTGGCGATGTACACGACTGGCACCCTCCAACTATCGCATGCATTAGGTGTGGATTATTTAACGATCATCCCCAAAGTAATGGCAGTTGTGGCCTTCGGTGGCTGGCTGATCGGATTTATTGGATTGATTCTGCATATTATTACAACGATAAAGGAATACATACAGCGTGCTCCTTCTTAAGACCGGCGTTTGCCGGCCTTTTGTCTATATAAAAATATGATTAGACAACGTTCATTTATTTATTGCTTGGTTTTATCAAAAAATTCCGGGTAGGTGAACAGCTATTGAAAATTATTGTTTCCATGAATTAAAGACCTATTAGCATCGGGGTCATCCTTACGTTCATGACCCCGATGCTTTCAAGGTCCGGGTTGCCATTCTTCTGTTAGCCGTCATATGGAACAGCTAATTCTACATGCATATGCGCCATTTTCGCAAGTGGAAAGTACCTCTCAAAAAGATATTTCACGAAATCAAAGAACAGATGCGATGGACTTTGCCAAGCATGATCCATTTTTTTCGAAGGTATTATCGTTTTTTGATGGCAATATACATATCGATTTCATTATCTGGTTCTTCCGGTCGATAACGTTCATCCCATCGCTCCAGGTCATAGCCTAACGATTCATAGCAATGATCATACAGCCATTTTCCATATAAATAATTATAAGCATGATGCAAATCTTCTTCCAAACCCAAATGTGTATAGAATGCATACATATTTTCGGGGACAGCGTGAACAGCCGTATCGCCAGGTCTATTTCCAACCTCGGACACCTCAAAGCCCACCATAGATATAAAACGATCGATCATTGCATCGAAATTTTCTTTCATAGGATATATTTGAACCAAATATATATGGTCCCCAATTCTGTTTGAAATGTTATTGGCCTGTTCTTTTAGTTTGGCTATCGCCTTTTTGATAATTGCTTCGTTTTTTATTTCCTGTAAATTGGCCTCAAATCGATATCCTATTATTTGAAAGCCATCCTTTTTTATAACTTGCGGTTCCATACTAACATCCCCCTTCTTTTTAAATAAATTTCAGCTGGAAATTTACCTCTCCGCAATTCATATCCTTTTGCACTTAGATTTGAATAACGCTAATGGGGTTATTGTTTATGTCTGTCATGTCAAAGCGTTTCGGTTCACCATGTCTCCAGCCAGAGACAGTAACATTTTTTTCGTTTAGTTTCTCCCTTACTTCTTCCGCATCTTTTACTACAAAGTTAAAAGGCGTGTATTGATTGCTTGGTTCATATTTGGTTACTTCAACAAGGTGGAAGCCACAGTTGTTTGCTATCTCTAATCTTGCCATCCGTTCATTTTTCCAAAGCAGTCGAAAATGAAATACCTTTTGGTACCATTTTATTGACTCTTGTAAATTTTTAACAGGTAAAAACACGGCATCAATTCGCTCAACAAATTTTTCTGCCATTGCTATTGATCTTCTAATGATTCTGTATTTAGGGGTGGCGAACGGTTATCATTTAGTTTTTTCCGACAAATTACTAGATTCCTGGCATTGCATTCGCTGCGGAAAAGCAGGCTGTGGCTGGATTAAAAGCTCATTTGCAATGCACATTATCTCCTACTGAACTTGCATTGTTGCAAACATTCTCATCATCTAATTTGATTGTACCATTTGTTTTAATTTTCGCAACAATTGTAGGGGGCTCAATAAATTATTCTTTGTTTTAAAGTACAAACCATCCAGTGTTGTATCTCTTTCTTTTGAGGATTTTTTGCTAATGTCCAAGGTAGACCAATGCCAGCATTGCCCAGCAATATTTAATCACATCTAAAATATTTGTAATTGTTTGAGCATCATTTTGCAAAAAGGGGGAAAATATGGAGTCAAAGCTAATTATCATACGGGGAAACTCTGGAAGTGGAAAAACAACCACTGCGAAAAGTCTTCAAAATTATTTGGGGCGTGGAACACTATTGGTTTCTCAGGATGTAGTTCGCCGTGAAATGTTGAAGGTCAAGGATAGGGAAGGGAATCTATCCATTGATTTGATTCGCCAAATAGCGGAATATGGCAAAAATAAATGTGAATTTGTTATTGTGGAAGGGATCTTATACAAAAAGCGTTATGGTGAAATGCTGAAAAACTTAATCCAGTCTTATGACCAAAAGGCCTACGTTTTTTATTTTGATTTACCTTTTGAGGAAACAGTCCTACGTCATAACTCCAGGGATAAAAGGATCGAATTCGGAGAAGATTCCCTGCGCGCCTGGTGGAACCCAAATGATTATCTTGGTGTAGATGGAGAAACGAAATTGACTAGCGATATGTTGCAAGACGATGTATTGGAACTAATTTTAAACCAACTGCAAGCGAAAACTGATTCCAAACACTAATTCGTTTATTCAACTAAAGGATCAGAAGCCTAATTTCCTAACTAATAAAGGAATCAGGCTTTTTTGTCATTATATTACTATATCCAACTAGTAAGATGACAGCTGCCGTGTATCTCAGCCTGCAATCCATACGTGTATATTATGTGTATATTACGTGTGAACTTTTACTGGTTTTTAAAGCACGCATATATAGTAAAATCCCCCAACCACAGCAGGTTGAGGGATTGTAAGAGTTGATTTCTTAACGTTTTGAGAACTGAGGAGCTCTACGTGCACCTTTAAGACCGTATTTCTTACGTTCTTTCATGCGGGAATCACGAGTAAGGAATCCAGCAGTTTTCAAAGTAGAACGGTACTCAGGGTTCGCTTTAAGCAATGCACGGGAAATACCGTGACGAATTGCACCGGCTTGACCAGTGAAACCTCCACCATGAACATTTACCAAAACATCATAGGTGCCCTGTGTTTCTGTTGCAGCTAGTGGCTGGTTCATAATAAGCAATTGTGTTTCGTATGGAAAATAATCTTTTGCATCACGATCGTTTATAATGATACGGCCGCTTCCAGGAACCAAACGTACACGAGCTGTTGATTTTTTGCGGCGTCCTGTGCCGTAGTATTGTACTTGAGCCAATTGATTTACCTCCCTATAAATTATCCGCGAAGTTCATAAGTTTGCGGTTTTTGTGCTTGATGATTGTGTTCAGCGCCTCTGTACACGTGCAATTTTTTACCCATTTTCCGACCAAGAGATCCTTTAGGAAGCATGCCTTTTACAGCAAGTTCGATCATTTGTTCAGGGAATTTTGTACGCATTTCTTCAGCATTGCGTGATTTCAAACCACCTGGATGTCCAGAGTGACGATAGTACATTTTGTCGCTCAATTTATGACCTGTCAATTCCACTTTTTCAGCGTTGATGATGATGACATTATCACCAGTATCTGCATGTGGTGTATACGTAGGCTTATGCTTGCCGCGAAGAATTGCAGCCACTTCGCTTGCCAAGCGTCCAAGACGTTGACCTTCAGCGTCGACAACAAGCCATTTGCGTTCTATATTAGATTCATTAGCCATGAAAGTTGTACGCATGGTAAGTTACCTCCAAATTGATATTCGTTTCAGTTGATTATTTCTATACTCAACATAATTAGTTTCCGGGGCTAATCATGGATTTAGAAATAAAATGCCATAAGCAATCATATAACAATCCAGTCAAGATGTCAAGCTATGCAAGGATTTTCTTGGGGATTAATGAAAGATGGGGAAAAATTCAAAGGAAAGCACTTACCATTCGAAATCTAAAACAGGTTGATTTATATTTGATGTGATTCAATCTATATGTTCAGTGGAGTTATGGGGAATGGTTTATTCCTTTTTGAAAGGGAATTATGTTTATGTCGGTGTTCGAATCATTGATGCTAACCAAGCCTTGCTCAGTTGCAAGTACAGTCACCAGTGTAGTCCCTATTACCCGCATGTTCAACGCAAAAATCATCCATCAATAAAGTGAAGCTGCAATAGAAAATCAACTCCTAAGTTGAAAAATAAAGTCCACTTAGGAGTTCAAATCAATTATGCAGTTTGGCTTGTATCCGTTATGATGGAAAGGATTGATGTGCTATACGATGAAGTATGTTTGCTCACTGCGCACCATAGGTCACATGCCATAAATACAATCCTTGCGGCGGGGCTGTCTTGCCGGCAAGGCTCCGATCTTTTCTCGCAAATAATTCCGGAATGGCGTCTGCTTTCATCTTGCCTTGTCCGATATCAAGCAAAGTTCCGACCATAATGCGGACCATATTGTACAAATAGCCGCTCCCACGGAAGACAAAAGTCAGTTCATCGCCCTCTTCACTGCATGAAACTGCAAACAACGTCCGCTCACGGCTTCCCTTCGCTGTTGATTTGGCGGAGGAAAACGTAGTGAAATCATGCGTTCCCTGCAAATATTGACATGCTTGTTGCATTTGCGCGATATCAAGCGGATATGGGAAATGATAGGCATAATTTCGTTTAAAAACATCTGCTTCCTGGCCGCGGTAAACAATGTAATGGTACTCCTTTTCCACCACATCAAAACGGGCATGGAAAGTATCCGGCACCTGATTTGTTTCCATTACGTGGATATCATCCGGCAGCATGGCGTTTAAAGCCTGTTTCCAGCGCTCTGGAGCCATTGGATTGTCTGTTTCAAAGTGAATGGTCTGCCCGATGGCATGGACACCGCTATCGGTCCGTCCGGAGGCATAAACGCGAACAGCCTTACCTTTATGGATCCTGGCAAGCACATTTTCAATTTGACCCTGTACGGTTCTTAATCCCGGCTGAATCTGGTAACCGGCAAAACCGCTCCCATCATAGCTAATGATGCATTTGATTTTTGCCATTTATCTTCCTCCTACAGCCCTATGACCGTAATAAAAATAAACCAGCAACTACACAAATAAATAAAATATAAATCAAAACATCTATTTTTCCAATCCGTAATTCCCTCAGTTTCGAACGTCCCTCGCCGCCTTGATAGCCGCGCGCTTCCATGGCCATTGCCAGTTCTTCTGCGCGCTTAAAGGCGCTGACAAACAATGGGACAAGCAATGGGACAACTGCTTTGATTCGTTCTTTCAACGGACCTGTACGGAAGTCCACGCCTCTGGAGGCTTGCGCTTTGGAAATTTTATCGGTTTCTTGCATCAACGTCGGAATGAACCTGAGAGAAATGGACATCATCAACGCAAGCTCATGCACCGGAAATTTTACCTTTTTCAGTGGGGCAAGCATTTCTTCAATCGCATCCGTAATCTCGATTGGCGTTGTCGTCAGTGTCAGTAGCGATGTCACCACGATCAACAAGAAAAATCGCATAGAGATGGCGATCCCTTGTGCAATCCCGCCTGTATATATTTTCCATGAAAAAATTTCAAACGCGACTTGCCCTTCCTTGGTCACAATCAGATGCAGCAAAAACGTAAAAACAATCAAAAACCAAATCGGTGTCAGCCCTTTGGCAATATAGCGAACCGGAACCCTGGAGGCAATGACACTAACCGCGGCAAATACTGTCAGCAACGCATAGCTCCAAAATGAATTGGCAAAAAAGACAAACACGACAAAAAAGAAAATAACTGTAATTTTAGTTCGTGGATCCAGCCGGTGAATGATGGAATTTCCCGGGACGTATTGGCCAATAATCATCATGTTATTCATTCCTGAGCCTCCCTCCAATCAGCTGCTGGATTTGTTTTGCCAGCTGTTTTGGTGTTTGATTCTCAAATGGGAGCTCCACACCGAATTTTTTTTCAAAATGGTGCATAAAGGCAATGATTTCCGGAACATCCAAGTGAACGGCATTCAGTGCTTCTTCTTGAATAAGAATATCTTTGGGCGCCCCTTCCATATACTTTTTGCCCTTGTTCATAATCAGGATATGATCGGCGTATTTGGCTGCGTCCTCCATGGAGTGGGTGACCATAACGGTAGTCAAATGCTGTTTTTGATGCAATGTATAAAACATATCCATGATATCTTTTTGTCCGCGTGGGTCAAGTCCCGCGGTAGGCTCATCAAGTACAAGGATTTCCGGCTTGACTGCCAGGACCCCTGCGATGGCAACACGTCGCATCTGCCCGCCGCTCAAATCGAATGGAGAACGTGTAAGCAATTCTTCGGACAGTCCAACCATCGGGATGATTTCTTTGATCCGGCGCTGGATTTCTCTTTCGGAAACGCCGAAATTTGCCGGTCCAAAGGCGATATCCTTGGCAACCGTTTCTTCAAACAGCTGGTGTTCAGGGTATTGAAACACGATTCCCACTTTGCTGCGCAGTTCTTTTATATTTTTTGGCTTCATTCCTTTGGCGAGCTGAAAATCTCCGATGCTTACTTTTCCATGTGTCGGGCGAACCAGTCCATTCAAATGCTGAATCAGTGTCGATTTTCCAGATCCGGTATGGCCGATGACAGCAACGAATGAACCGGAGGGAATGTGAAAGGACAAATCGTCCAGTGCTTTATGTGCAAAAGGAGAATTTTCCTGGTAAATATAACTCACATGCTCGAATGTAATGTCCATAGTTCCTCCAGCAATTCTTCATGATTTAGTTCCTTGCCCGAAACAGGAATATCCAATTGTTTCAACTCATCAGCAAGGATAGCTACAAATGGCACATCCAGACCAATCTGTCTTAGATCCGCTTTCTTTGCAAATATTTCCCGCGGTGTTGCTTCCATCCATTTTCCCCCCTGGTTCATGACAATGACGCGCTGGGCTTGTACCACTTCTCGAAGATCATGGGTAATGGTAATGAGGGAAATGTTTTGCTTTTCCTGCAGCTCGGAGACAGTTTTCATGATTTCCTGTCTGCCCTTTGGATCAAGCATCGCTGTTGCTTCGTCCAGAATGATCACTTGCGGGGAAACAGCCAGCACACCGGCAATGGCTACACGCTGCTTTTGTCCGCCTGATAAGCGATGCGGCTCTGTCAGGCGGTAGTCCTGCATGCCGACTGCCTGCAATGTCCGATCAATTCGCTTGATCATTACTTCCCTTGGAATGCCACGATTTTCCATACCGAATGCAACATCATCCTGTACCGTTGTACCAACAAACTGGTTATCCGGATTTTGAAAAACCATCCCGACTGCTTTGCGAATGTCCCAAATGGTTTGTTCGTTGACAGCTTTGCCATTTATCAAAATTTCGCCTTCTTGGGCGAATAGTAAGCCATTCATTAATTTTGCAATTGTCGATTTACCTGACCCATTATGGCCGATAATCGCCACGGATTCATTCTGGTTTATGGTGAACGAACAATTTTTCAACACCCAAGGCTGCTCATCTGCATATCGAAATGACACATTCCGAAACTCTATTAACTTCTCTTGCATGCGAATCCTCCTCATCACTCGGCTCATCTCGCCTTGGCATGCTATTTTTATCTTTTGCCATGTAGGTATTATATCATCTGTGTAAGGATGATTTCAGCTTATTTGAAATCAAGTGTCTCGTTACTTGCAGGATCTGCTTCCCGCCTGCTGCAAAGAACAAAGGTGCAAGCGCCCTTACAGGCTGAAAGCGCGATGTTCTGGGGCTGCGGTTACTCGCCCCACAGAATAATTTGCTCGTTGCTGGCGCTGGAGCCGGCCGTGGCTGTCACCCAAAAGTGACGTTCATACAGCCTTAATTTTATGCCTTCTTATAACACAAAAATAATCCATTTTGAAGTTTTATCAAAATGGACTGTGGTCATGCGGAAATCGCTATGTAATGAAAATGACCTCTTTTTGGCCAGTTGCAGTATTTTCTGCACATTGATACTGGTTGTAAGAATTACGTCAACGATTCCGGAGCGGTCAATATATTCTTATTTCGTTGGTGCTTAAGAAAAAATATTACCGATGAAAAGCAAAAACTTGGCTGATCAGTTGATGAAAGAATTGCATATTGATCATCTGCAGGAAAATTACCAGGAGAAATATCCGGTGGGGAAAAACAGCGGGTCGCCCTTGCTCATGCATTGGTGACTGAGCCGCAACTGTTGTTGCTGGATGAGCCATTTTCCGCGCTGGATGAGGCTACCAGAGAAAAAGCCATGAGGAATTGATTCGTCTTCACAAGCTTTGGCGGATACCCATCGTCATGGTGACGCACAGCCATCAGGAAGCCGAAAAATTGGGGGACCGGATTTTATATATTATTGAAGGAGGTTATTTTGTATCCAGACATGCTTAGTAACAGAGGAGGCACTGGAGTGGAGAGAGGTGTTCCGGAAAATGACAATCGTATGGACTCTCGTTGCGGCGATGAACTACTGAACAAGGATATTTTCGTTTCGTTTTGTCTTTCATCACCTTGACGAGCTACCGAATGAGCCGATTTTTCTTCCGTTCGGGCGTTCATCGGCTTTATGAGCTGCCGAATGAACCGATTTTTCTTCCGTTCGGGCGTTCATCGGCCTTATGAGCTGCCGAATGAGCCGATTTTTCTTCCGTTCAGACGTTCATCGGCTTTATGAGCTGCCGAATGAGCTGATTTTTCTTCCGTTCAGGCGTTCATCGGCCTTATGAACTGCCGAATGAGCCGATTTCTCTCTCGTTCAGACGCTCATCGGCCTTATGAGCTACCGAATGAGCCGATTTTTCTTTCGCTCAGGCGTTCATCGGCCTTATGAGCTACCGAATGAGCCGATTTCTCTCTCGTTCAGACGCTCATCGGCCTTATGAGCTACTGAATGACTTGTCCTTGTCGAATACTTTCCATGTTGTGCCCGAATACTTCACACCATGCTCCCACAACTCGCGTGCTTTGCCATTTCTCTGGCCTTGATGCCAAACGCTGACACAAACGCAAAAAAAGGGCCTGGATTCACCTCTGCGAAAGAGATTCAGTCCTGCCCTTGTCCGCGTATGCGTGGGTCATTAAACCAGTTCGATAATGGCCATTTTTGCCCCGTCACCTTGACGAGAATCCAATTTAAGAACACGGGTGTAGCCACCTTGGCGTTCTTCATAGCGTGTTGCAATGTCATCAAAAAGTTTCTGAACAACGTTGTGATTTTCATCTGCTTTTTGATTGTAAAGAAATGCAGCTGCTTGACGACGAGCGTGCAAGTCACCACGTTTTCCAAGTGTAATCATTTTATCAACGACTTTTTTCAATTCCTTCGCTTTTGCTTCTGTTGTTTCTAAACGTTCGTGGATGATCAGGTCAGAAGCAAGGTTGCGTAGAAGTGCCATGCGTGCGTCAGTTGTACGTCCTAGTTTTCTAGCCATGGACTTATCCCTCCCTTTCATGATGCTTTGATGTTTATTCAGTCATCCTTGCGTAATCCCAGGCCAAGTTCGTCAAGTTTCACTTTGACTTCTTCCAGTGATTTGCGTCCAAGGTTGCGGACTTTCATCATATCTTCTTCGGATTTATTTGCAAGCTCTTGAACAGTATTGATTCCGGCACGTTTCAAGCAGTTGTATGAACGAACAGAAAGGTCGAGTTCCTCGATCGTCATTTCCATGACTTTTTCTTTCTGGTCTTCTTCTTTTTCGACCATGATTTCGACGTTTTGCGCCTCGTCTGTCAGTCCAACAAATATATTTAAATGTTCCGTGAGCACTTTTGCGCCAAGAGAAATAGCCTCTTGCGGACGGATACTTCCGTCAGTCCACACATCAAAAGTCAATTTGTCGTAGTTTGCATGCTGTCCTACACGCGTATTTTCCACCTGATAGCTTACACGGGATATTGGTGTAAAGATAGAATCAATAGGAAGCACTCCTATTGGCTGATCCTCTCTCTTGTTTTCCTCTGCTGGACGATATCCGCGTCCGCGTTGGGCAGTAAGCTTCATATGCAGGCTGCCTTTGGAATTCAATGTGGCAATATGAAGATCCGGGTTCATAATTTCTACATCGCTATCGAAAATCAGGTCTGCAGCTGTAACCTCGCCTTCACCTTGCGCATCAATTTCCAATGTTTTCTCTTCATCGGAATAAATCTTTAATGCCAGCTTTTTCAAATTCAAAATGATCGCTGTGACATCTTCAACAACACCGTCAATGGTTGAAAATTCATGAAGCGCTCCATCAATTTGTACGGATGTAACAGCAGCGCCTGGAAGTGAGGAGAGCAGGATACGACGCAAGGAGTTTCCTAGAGTTGTACCATACCCACGTTCAAGCGGTTCAACAACGAATTTGCCAAATTTGGCGTCATCGCTGATTTCCACCGTTTCGATTTTCGGCTTTTCAATTTCGATCATTGACATTAAACCCTCCTTTAAAACGTCGAAACCCCGGTTAGACGCCATGCCTAACCGAAATTCCCCAAGTAGGCAGTGACACCTCACACTTGGTATTTCCTTGTATATTGCTAACGTCTAGATGCTGTATCTAAAAGCTAATATAATAGAATATTACCAACGTCCAAGGCTTTAGCCATCATAACCCATTATAGACAGGGTGACAAATTATATACGCTATAAATCAAACGCGACGACGTTTTGGCGGGCGGCAGCCATTATGGGGAACTGGTGTTACATCACGGATAGCTGTAACTTCCAGACCAGCTGCCTGAAGTGAACGAATTGCTGCTTCACGACCAGCACCAGGGCCCTTTACGGTTACTTCCAATGTTTTCATGCCATTTTCTACTGCAGACTTGGCAGCAGTCTCAGCAGCCATTTGTGCAGCGAATGGCGTTGATTTTTTGGAGCCTTTGAATCCAAGTGCACCAGCAGAGCTCCAGCCGATTACATTACCATGAACATCCGTTACCGTTACGATGGTGTTGTTGAATGTAGAACGGATATGTGCTACACCTGATTCAATATTCTTTTTCACACGACGTTTGCGAGTATTCGTTTTGTTGCGAGCCATAAGTTAGTTTACCTCCTTCACGTTATTTTTTCTTGCCTGCTACCTGACGACGTGGACCTTTACGTGTACGTGAGTTGTTCTTCGTTTTTTGACCACGTACAGGAAGTCCGCGACGATGACGTAAGCCGCGATATGATCCGATTTCAATTAAACGTTTGATGTTAAGGGATGTTTCACGACGCAAATCCCCTTCAATGGTGTATCCGTCAACTGCTTTACGGATTCTGCCCAATTCATCTTCTGTCAAATCACGTACGCGAGTGTCCTCAGATACGCCTGCTTCCTTCAGGATCTTTTGTGCTGTTTTTTTGCCAATACCATAAATGTAGGTTAAAGAAATGACAACACGCTTATCACGTGGAATGTCTATACCTGCAATACGAGCCATTGCTTTTGCACCTCCTCTAAAATGTTAGCCTTGCTTTTGTTTGTGCTTCGGGTTTTCGCAAATCACCATAACTTTGCCTTTACGTTTGATGACTTTGCATTTTTCACAAATTGGTTTTACAGATGCTCTTACCTTCATCGTCTTTACCTCCTTTAAGATCGGAGCCCTTTCGCTTACTTATAGCGATACGTAATTCGTCCTTTAGTCAAATCATACGGGGAAAGCTCTACCGTTACTTTGTCTCCCGGTAAAATGCGAATGAAGTGCATACGGATTTTTCCAGAAACATGTGCCAATACAGTGTGGCCATTTTCCAGTTCCACTTTAAACATTGCGTTTGGCAATGTGTCAGTGACAGTTCCTTCCACTTCAATTACATCGTCTTTTGCCATCGTGTTGATCTCCCTTCTCTAAATCAGTCACAACCTCACTTGCAAATTTAGCTATCGCAAATCGCAGCTTGCCATTTGTGACACGACCCGTTTCCAGAAGGCTGTTTTGGACTTCCTGGGAAATAAAATCCATCAATTGAATATGACTGATATTCTTCTTCTTTGGACGGTCATATTTTCTCTTTTCCCCATCTGCAAGCAAAACATACTGGTCATCGATTATTTTGATGACAATTGCATATTGGCCTGCTTCTCGTCCTCGCAGAATACGGACAACCTGACCCATTCGCGGAATATGATCCCCTTCACTCAACAACGATCACCTTCACTTAGGCTATAATTTAAAAATCCTATCAACAGTATGGATTCATTTGCTGCTATCATTGTGTCACTTTCGTGTGTGTAAACATACATTTCTACGACATACATTATAACCTTTTCTTGCTCAATTCATGTTGCGTGCCACATACGTTCAATGCCTTATTTTTCAATTTGGGATTGGATTTCTCGGAATACTGTATCGATGGCCTGATCGCCATTGACCGTTACCAGGTATCCTTTTTCATTATAAAAGTCGAGTAATGGCTGCATTTGTTCCATGTTGACAGCCAGCCGATTCTTAACTGTCTCGGCTTTATCGTCATCACGCTGGATCAATTTCGATCCATCATGGTCACAAATGCCTGCTTGTTTTGGCGGATTGTACTGGACGTGATATGTTGTGCCGCAAGTCGGGCAAATTCTGCGTCCGGTCAGGCGTTCCACCAATTTTTCAGCCGGTACATCGACATGGATGACATAATCGATGGATGTTTTCAATTCAGTCATGATTGCCTGCAAGGCCTCTGCCTGGGCAATTGTTCTTGGAAAACCGTCCAGCATGAAACCATTTTTGCAATCATCTTTGGCAAGTCGTTCTTTGACGATGCCGATTGTGACCTCATCCGGAACAAGCGCACCTTCATCCATGAACGATTTTGCCTTTTTACCTAAGTCTGTTCCCTCTTTAATAGCAGATCGGAACATATCTCCCGTTGAGATATGCGGGATGTTGTACTGTTCTTTAATTTTTTCGGCCTGCGTGCCTTTACCGGCTCCAGGCAAACCCATTAAAATCAAATTCAATTTGTTCCCCCGCTTTCATTGGTTCCAAGTTTATCTGATAAATCCTTTGTAGTGCCGTTTCACTAATTGGCTCTCAAGCTGTTTCATCGTCTGGAGTGCCACGCCTACAATGATCAGTAAACTTGTGCCGCCAATCTGAATTCCCGAAGGCAGATTCGCTAAACTGCCTAACAAGATTGGAAGAACGGAAACAGCTGCCAGGAAGATTGACCCTACGAATGTCAAACGGTTGATAACACGAGTAAGATAATTTTCCGTGTTTTTACCCGGTCGAATACCAGGAATGTAACCACCTTGCTTTTGCAAGTTTTCAGCCATTTGTTCGGGGTTAACCTGAACAAAGGTATAAAAGTAAGTGAATGCGATAATCAATGCGACATATAAAATCATGCCGATTGGTTGCGTATAGTCAAAAATACGTTCAATTGTTCCGGCAATCTTATTATCCTGGAAAAAACCTGCGATCGTCCGCGGTGCAACCAAAAATGCAATTGCAAAGATGACCGGGATAACTCCTGCAGCATTTACTTTCAATGGCAAATGCGTTGTATGCCCACCTACTGGTGAACGATTGACAAGTTTTTTCGCATATTGAATTGGTATTTTGCGCAATGCCTGCTGGATGAAAATAACACCAACTGTTACGGCAATGATGACCAAGACAATTAATGCAACAATGATAACATTAAGGAACATATCACTTCCAGGATTTTCGAAGTACTGGATATACAATTGCTTGATGCCATCTGGTACAGCGGCGACAATACCTGCAAAGATGAGGATGGATATGCCATTTCCAACACCGTGTGCAGTGATTTGTTCCCCAAGCCACATCAAGAAAGTTGTACCAGCAGTCAAGACAAGAGCAATGATGATGAATTTCATCGCGCCCGGATCCGTAATCAGCATCCCGCCAGCCATGGTGTTAAAACCGATGGACATTGCAATCGCCTGAATGAAGGCCAGAACGACTGTACCATATCTGGTAATCTGTGCAAGCTTCTTACGTCCCATTTCGCCTTGTTTCTTCCACTCGGCAAACTTCGGTACAACATCCATTTGCAAAAGCTGCATGATAATGGAAGCTGTGATGTATGGCATGATACCCATTGCGAAGATGGAGAAGTTCTTCAGTGCTCCACCGCCAAATGTGTTCAAGAATCCAAATACATTTTGTTGATTCATGAAAGTGATGGCATCTTTATTTGTAAACGGCACAGGTATAAATGTGCCGAGACGGAATATGATGAGCATAAGCAATGTGAAAATAATCTTCCGTCTAATGTCACCAATGCGCATAAAATTGGAGATTGTACGGAACATCAGATCACCTCTGTTTTACCGCCCGCTGCTTCGATTGCTGCTTTTGCTGAAGCAGAGAACTTATGAGCTTTTACTGTATATTTATTTTCGACAGAACCATTGCCAAGGATTTTAATACCTGTCTTTGCGTTCTTTACGACACCTTCTTCAAGTAATAGCTCAGGTGTAATTTCCGTGCCGTCTTCAAAACGATTTAAAGCATCCAGATTCACGATGGCATATTCTTTGCGATGAATATTTGTGAATCCGCGTTTTGGCAGGCGTTGGAATAAAGGCATTTGTCCGCCTTCAAACCCTGGACGTACACCGCCGCCTGAACGTGCTTTTTGTCCCTTTTGTCCTCTGCCGGAAGTTTTTCCGTTACCAGATGAAGTACCACGACCTACACGATTACGTTCTTTGCGAGTTCCTTCTGCTGCCTTCAATTCATGAAGTTTCATACCAGCACCTCCTCTTTACGCTAATATTTACTTAAGCTTCTTTTACAGTCACAAGGTGGGATACCCTGTTTACCATTCCGCGAACGGCTGGCGTATCTTCACGTACGACCGATTGATGGATCTTCTTCAATCCCAAAGCTTCAACTGTCTTTTTTTGCACATCTTTTGCACCAATAATACTGCGCGTGAGGGTGATTTCAATTTGTTTTGCCATTGTCTTTCCCTCCTTATCCTAACAGTTCTTCTACAGACTTGCCGCGTAGTTTTGCAACGTCTTCGGCACGTTTAAGATTGGTTAGTCCATTGATTGTCGCACGAACCATGTTTACTGGTGTGTTTGAACCAAGGGATTTTGTCAAAATGTCGCCGACTCCTGCCAATTCCAGTACGGCACGAACCGGGCCGCCGGAAATAACGCCGGTACCTTCTGCAGCTGGTTTCATCAACACGTTACCAGAACCAAACCGGCCATGGATTGCGTGAGGGATGGTTGTTCCAACAATTGGTACAGTAATCAGGTTTTTCTTAGCGTCGTCTACTGCCTTTTTGATCGCATCCGGTACTTCTTGTGCTTTACCAGCGCCAAAGCCAACGTGACCATTTCTATCGCCGACAACGACCAATGCAGCAAAACGGAAACGGCGTCCGCCTTTTACTACCTTAGCTACACGGTTGACTGTCACAACGCGTTCTTCTAGATCTAATTTACTCGCATCGATGATTTGTTTCATGTAATGGTTCCCTCCTTTTTTGATTAAAATTCAAGACCTGCTTCACGTGCAGAATCTGCCAATGCTTTTACACGTCCATGATAAAGATAGCCTCCACGGTCAAATACAACGGATTTAAAGCCTTTATCCTGGGCACGTTTTGCAATTAATTCGCCAACTTTTTGTGCTGCTTCTACAGAGCCTGTGGCGTCTAGTGAAAGCTCTTTATCAACAGTAGAAGCACTTGCCAATGTAACACCTTTTGTATCATCAATCAATTGTGCGTAAATGTGTTTATTTGAACGATACACGTTTAAACGAGGACGCTCTTGTGTTCCGCTTAGATTGCGGCGTACACGTGCATGCCTTCTTTTGCGTGCAACATTTTTGTCAGGTTTGGTGATCATCCAGGTCACTCCTTTCTGGCCTTAGTTAACCTTATTTAGCAGTCTTACCTTCTTTGCGGCGTACATATTCGCCAGCATAGCGGATACCTTTGCCTTTGTATGGTTCTGGTGGACGGATTGCGCGGATATTGGCTGCAATCTTGCCGACCATTTCCTTGTTGATGCCTTTAACGACAAGCTCCGTATTTTTAGGAACATCAATTTCAATGCCATCTAGTGGTTCGATTTCTACCGGATGGGAATAGCCGGCATTGATGACCACTTTATTACCTTGTTTTGAGGCACGGTAACCGACACCAATGATCTCCAATTTCTTTTCAAAGCCTTTGGAAACACCTTCGACCATGTTGGAAATCAAGCTGCGTGTTGTACCATGCAAGCTGCGATGTTCCTTCAAATCGCTTGGGCGTTCAATGCGTACTTCTTTATCTTCTACAATAATGTTCATATCTTTATGGAATGTTCTGGTCAATTCGCCTTTAGGGCCTTTGACTGTAACTGTTTTTCCGTCAAGCTTTACCTCTACGCCTTCAGGAATTTTAATTGGTTTCAATCCTATACGGGACATTCGATGCACCTCCTATCTGAAATATGGATTACCAAACATATGCAAGCACTTCGCCACCAACAGCCTGAGAACGTGCTTCTTTATCAGAAAGAACGCCTTTGGATGTTGAAACGATCGCGATGCCCAATCCGTTCAATACCCGTGGCACCTCAGTTGCCTTTGCATATACGCGCAAACCTGGTTTACTGATACGCTTAATGCCTGTAATGACATGTTCGTCGTTTGGACCGTATTTAAGGAAAATACGCAGGACACCTTGCTTGCTGTCTTCAATCAATTCATAATCGCGGACAAAGCCTTCGCGCTTTAGAATGTCAGCAATATCTCTTTTTATCTTAGAAGCAGGAAGCTCCAACTTTTCATGTTTAACCATGTTCGCATTGCGGATGCGAGTAAGCATATCTGCAATTGGATCTGTCATCATTACAATTACCTCCTTCCCAAAATGGGGTTTACCAGCTGGCTTTTTTAACGCCAGGAATTTGACCTTTATAGGCAAGTTCACGGAAACAAATACGGCATAATTTGAATTTGCGAATTACAGAATGTGGACGACCGCAGCGTTCACAGCGTGTATATTCACGAACTTGGTATTTTTGCGGACGTTTTTGTTTCGCAACCATTGATTTTTTAGCCACAATTTTCCCTCCTTACTATTTTTGAAAAGGCATGCCCATTTGCGCTAACAGTTCACGAGCCTCTTCATCTGTGTTGGATGTTGTTACGATGACAATATCCATGCCTCGAACTTTGCTCACTTTATCATAGTTGATTTCTGGGAAAATCAGTTGTTCCTTGACACCTAATGTGTAGTTGCCGCGGCCATCAAATGCTTTATTGGAAACACCACGGAAGTCACGCACACGTGGCAGCGATACTGCAATCAGTTTTTGCAGGAATTCGTACATGCGCTCGCCACGAAGTGTAACTTTGGCACCAATAGGCATTCCTTCACGTAAGCGGAAGCCGGCAATTGATTTTTTCGCACGGGTTACAACCGGTTTTTGACCAGAGATCAAAGATAGTTCTTCAACAGCGTTGTCCAATGCTTTGGCATTTTGCACTGCATCTCCAACACCCATGTTGACAACAATTTTTTCGATCTTTGGTACTTGCATAACAGATTTATAGCTGAATTTATTCATAAGAGATGGAACAATCTCATCTTGATATTTTTGTTTCAATTGATTCATCATGTTGCCCTCCTTTCGCCAGCAAATTATTTATCTAACGCTTCACCGGATTTTTTTGCAATGCGTACTTTCTTTCCATCACGGATTTCATAACCTACGCGAGTTGCTTCTCCGGTTTTTGGATCGATTGGCATTACATTGGAAACATGAATTGGTGCTTCCATGTTGAGAATTCCGCCTTGCGGATTATCTTGGGAAGGTTTGGCATGTTTCTTCACCATGTTGACACTCTCAACTAGAACGCGTTCATTCTTCGGATATGCTTCCAACACTGTGCCTTCTTTTCCTTTGTCTTTGCCGGAAATCACTTTAACTTTATCACCTTTTTTTACGTGCATGCTTAGCGCACCTCCTTACAAGGACGATTCAATTGCTTACAGAGCATGTTCAAAAAGTGTGGGAAAAGGATATGGCGAATTTCTTCGTCAGCCCATTTTATCCTCCTTTTTGAACGCACTCTTACAATACTTCTGGAGCAAGAGATACGATTTTCATGAACTTTGCATCACGCAATTCACGTGCGACTGGACCGAAGATACGTGTTCCTCTTGGACTCTTGTCATCACGGATAATTACGGCAGCATTTTCATCAAAACTGATATATGATCCATCTTTGCGTCGTACACCAGCTTTCGAACGTACAATAACAGCTTTTACAACGTCGCCTTTTTTGACAACGCCTCCTGGTGTTGCTTGTTTCACAGAACAAACAATCACATCGCCAATATTAGCGGTTTTACGACCGGAACCACCCAGAATTTTAATTGTCAGCACTTCACGTGCACCCGAGTTATCTGCAACTTTTAAGCGAGTTTCTTGTTGAATCATACGCTTGAGACCTCCCTTCGAATCTACCTCAGCGAACGTTTATTATATAATAACGGCTTCTTCAACGATTTCAACTAAACGAAAACGTTTTGTAGCTGAAAGCGGACGAGTTTCCATAATGCGAACGATATCGCCGATTTTTGCTTGGTTGTTTTCATCATGCGTCTTGAATTTCTTGGAATATTTGACACGTTTACCGTAAAGCGGATGAAACTTGTATGTTTCAACAACTACAGTAATGGTTTTATCCATTTTGTCAGATACAACACGACCAGTATAGGTTTTACGATTGTTGCGTTCACTCATATCGAGGCTTGCCTCCTCTCAAATTATCAGTTGTTTGTGCTTAACTCGCGTTGACGAGCGATAGTTTTCAAACGTGCAATGGACTTCTTCACAGTGCGGATGCGAGCTGTGTTTTCCAATTGCCCAGTAGCAAGTTGAAAACGCAGGTTAAACAATTCTTCTTTTAAAGATTTTACTTTATCTTCAATTTCGGCAGTGGTTAATTCTCTGATTTCATTAGCCTTCATTGATTTCACCACCAATTTCTTCACGTTTTACGAACTTAGTTTTGATTGGCAGCTTGTGAGAAGCAAGTCTGAGGGCTTCTCTTGCAACCTCTTCCGAAACACCGGCAATTTCAAACATGATCTTGCCCGGTTTTACGACTGCTACCCAGCCTTCGGGAGCACCTTTACCAGAACCCATACGTACTTCCAATGGTTTTTTGGTATAAGGTTTGTCAGGGAAAATTTTAATCCAAACTTTTCCGCCACGTTTCATGTAACGAGTCATTGCAATACGAGCTGCTTCGATTTGACGGCTGGTAATCCAGGAAGATTCAATAGCCTGCAAGCCATATTCGCCAAATGATACGGTTGTGCCGCCTTTTGCTTTACCTTTCATACGGCCTGTATGTTGTCTGCGATATTTAACACGTTTAGGCATTAACATAAAATTTTGCCCCCTTCCTTATTTTTCCTTTTTCGTTGGAAGGACTTCGCCACGATAGATCCATACTTTCACGCCGAGTTTTCCATATGTTGTATCGGCTTCTGCAGTGCCGTAATCAATGTCAGCACGCAATGTATGAAGTGGTACAGTTCCTTCACTATAATGTTCTGCACGAGCGATATCTGCTCCGCCAAGACGTCCGGAAACCATTGTTTTGATTCCTTTTGCACCAGCGCGCATTGCACGTTGAATCGCTTGTTTTTGTGCACGACGGAATGAAATACGGTTTTCCAATTGACGAGCGATATTTTCAGCAACCAATGTTGCATCGATATCTACTTTTTTAATTTCAACAATATTGATGTGGACGCGTTTGCCAGTCAAATTGTTCAATGATTTACGTAAAGCTTCTACTTCAGATCCGCCTTTACCAATTACCATTCCTGGTTTGCCAGTGTGAATCGTAATGTTGACGCGGTTTGCTGCACGTTCGATTTCAACAGAGGAAACTGCAGCAGTTTTTAGACGGTTCTCAAGATATTCCCTGATTTTAATATCTTCATGAAGCAAGTCTGCGTAATTTTTATCAGCATACCATTTAGACTCCCAGTCTTTGATGATGCCTACGCGAAGACCTGTTGGGTTTACTTTTTGACCCACTGACTATCCCTCCTTCTTCTCAGTTACCACTACTGTAATATGGCTTGTGCGCTTGTTGATTTTACTTGCACGTCCTTGGGCACGTGGACGGAAACGTTTCAAGGTAACTCCTTCATTTACATATGCTTCGGAAACTACCAGATTATCAGTATCCATTTCGTAGTTGTGTTCTGCATTTGCAATTGCTGATTTCAAAACTTTTTCTACGACTGGAGAAGCACTGCGTTGGGTGTGGCGCAAAATAGCGATTGCCTCGCCCACATTTTTTCCTCGAATCAAATCGACGACCAAACGTACTTTTCGAGGAGCAATTCGTACAGTCTTTGCAACGGCCTTAGCTTGCATGTAAAGTGCCTCCTCTCTTAGCGTTTTGTTTTCTTGTCATCGCCTGCATGCCCTCTGAACGTACGGGTAGGGGCGAATTCACCTAATTTATGTCCGACCATATCTTCTGTTACGTAAACCGGCACATGCTTGCGTCCGTCATAAACTGCAATTGTATGCCCTACGAATGTTGGGAAGATAGTGGATCGGCGAGACCAGGTTTTAATTACCTGCTTTTTGTCCGAATCATTAAGTTGATCAACTTTTTTTAACAGATGGTCATCTGCAAAAGGTCCTTTTTTCAAACTGCGACCCATGGATAAGCCTCCTTTCAGAGTTGGAGGGCGAAAGACAGAAAGTATTGATTTCCGCTTTGCGCCCGATTATTTTTTACGTCTGCGAACAATATACTTATCAGATTGCTTGTTGCGTGTACGTGTTTTGTATCCAAGTGTTGGTTTGCCCCAAGGAGACATTGGAGATTTGCGTCCGATTGGTGCACGTCCTTCACCACCACCATGCGGGTGATCGTTAGGGTTCATAACAGATCCGCGAACTGTTGGGCGAACTCCCAGCCAGCGTGAACGTCCTGCTTTACCAACGCGTACAAGTTCATGTTCAATGTTTCCAACTTGGCCGACAGTAGCACGGCAAGTAGCCAAAATCAAACGAGATTCACCTGAAGCCAAGCGAACCAAAACATATTTATCTTCACGACCAAGGATTTGTGCTTCTGCACCAGCAGAACGAGCAAGCTGTCCGCCACGGCCCGGTTTTAATTCCACGTTGTGGATGATTGTACCTACCGGAATGTTTTTCAGTGGCAATGCATTACCTACTTTAATGTCCGCATCTGCACCGGATTCGATAATTTGGTCTACTTTCAATCCTTTTGGAGCAAGAATATAGCGTTTTTCACCATCTGCATATACGATCAACGCAATATTTGCTGAACGGTTTGGATCATATTCGATCGTAGCAACGCGTCCTGGTATACCATCTTTATCGCGCTTAAAGTCGATAATACGGTATTGGCGCTTGTGACCGCCACCTTGATGACGAACTGTCAATTTACCTTGATGGTTACGTCCACCGCGTTTTGACAATGGTGCCAACAAGGATTTTTCTGGTTGGTCTGTTGTGATTTCTGCAAAATCCAAAACAGACATATTACGTCTACCGTTGGAGGTAGGTCTGAATTTTTTAATCGCCATCTTGCTTTCCCTCCTTCACGAATAATGTCAATTAAGCTTCAAAGAATTCGAGTTCTTTGCTGTCCTCTGAAAGCTGCACGATAGCTTTTTTACGGTCTGAACGATATCCGGCATAACGTCCCATACGTTTCAGTTTCCCTTTGACGTTGGTTGTGTTTACTTTTATAACTTTTACGCCGAAGATTGTTTCAACCGCTTGTTTGATTTGTGTTTTATTTGCTTTAGGGCTCACTTCAAACGTGTACTTTTTCTCTGCCATCAAATCAGCAGAACGTTCCGTAATGACCGGGCGTTTAATAATATCACGTGGTTCGTACATTACGCGAGCACCTCCCCTGCTTTTTCAGCTGCGTCTTTTGTCAAGATCAGCTTGTCATGCATTAGCAAGTCCAGTACATTTACTTCATTTACAGTGACTACTTTTACTGATTGAAGGTTGTTTGCAGAACGCAAAACATTTTCATCCTTTTCAACAGTAACGATCAATGCTTTTTCATCAACGTTCAGTGCTTGCAGCATGCTGACAACTTGTTTTGTTTTCGGTGCATCGAAAGCCAATGCATCCAAAACAACAATGTTATCTTCTTTCACTTTGGATGAAAGTGCTGATTTCAATGCCAAACGACGTACTTTTTTAGGTAGCTTATAGCTATAGCTGCGTGAAGTCGGTCCGAATACAACGCCGCCGCCAACCCATTGTGGTGAACGAATGGAGCCTTGACGAGCACGACCTGTACCTTTTTGGCGCCATGGTTTGCGTCCGCCGCCGCGTACTTCAGAACGATTTTTTACAGCATGTGTTCCTTGTCTCATTGAAGCGCGTTGCATCACAACTGCCTCATGTAATACATGTGTGTTTGGTTCAATACCAAATACAGCATCGTTCAATTCGATGTCTCCAGCATTTGAACCATCTTGTTTGAAAAGTGTTACTTTAGGCATGACATATCCTCCCTTCGTAAATGTGATTATTTAGCCTTGATTGCACTTGTGATTTTAACGAACGATTTCTTCGCACCAGGAATATTTCCTTTGATAAGGAGCAAATTACGTTCTGTATCCACACTGACAATGTCAAGATTTTGAATGGTGATTTTTTCAGACCCCATATGTCCCGGCAATTTCTTTCCAGGGAATACACGCATGGCATCGATAGAACCCATTGAACCTGGTGCTCTGTGATAGTGAGAACCGTGGCCCATTGGTCCGCGTTGTTGATTGTGGCGTTTAATTGCGCCTTGGAATCCTTTACCTTTGGAAATTCCGGTTACATCAACTTTTTCACCTGCTTCAAATATTTCAACGCTGATTTCTTGACCTACTTCATATTCGCCAAGATTCGCGTTACGGATCTCACGAATGTAGCGCTTAGGGGATGTATTCGCTTTTGCAGCATGACCCTTTTTCGCTTTGTTCGTTTGTGATTCTTTTTCATCAGCAAATCCTAATTGAATCGCTTCATAACCATCGTTTTCGATTGTACGTTTTTGCAATACAACGTTTGGCTCAGCTTGAACTACTGTTACTGGAATTAAATCCCCGTCTTCGGAAAACAGTTGCGTCATGCCGATTTTACGACCTAAGATTCCTTTCGTCATCCGTTACACCTCCTATGAATTAACAATTATTATAGTTTGATTTCTATATCAACACCAGATGGCAAATCAAGTCTCATCAATGAGTCGACTGTTTGCGGTGTTGGGTTGACAATGTCGATCAAGCGTTTATGCGTACGCATTTCGAATTGTTCACGCGAATCCTTGTATTTGTGGACCGCACGCAATACTGTGTATACCGACTTTTCAGTTGGCAGCGGAATCGGGCCGGAAACACCTGCACCGGAACGCTTGGCAGTATCTACGATTTTTTCAGCTGATTGATCAAGAACACGGTGATCATAAGCTTTTAAACGAATTCTAATTTTTTCTTTTGCCATTATTTTCCCTCCTTTTTCGCCCATTTTTGGAAATAGACTAACTCCATGGAAATTTCTTGGTCCGCCCGCCATGGCAAAGGGGCCGGGTGTTCCAACAACCTTCCACATCATCGCCTTTTGTGACCAACATTCTCATTATATAGAAGAAACGTGGTCAATGCAACCCTTTTTGGTTAAAAATCTTATCGGATTGCACATCTATGTATTATACAAACTATTTGTTGACAATGCAAGGTTTGGCGGGAACTTTTTGTGGAGGAAATTATTAGGTGTTAATTATATGGTTATAAGTTTTATGTTGCATTTTTCCAACTGCTAATTTGCATGTCATTTTAAACATCAAAAAAACAGGTGGCATTTCCCGGGTTGCCACCTGTTTTCCTAATAGCGCTTTTTATAAAGCTTTATTATTTTTTAATTTCACTTACTACGCCGGATCCAACAGTACGTCCGCCTTCACGGATGGAGAAACGAGTACCGTCTTCAATAGCGATTGGAGAAATCAATTCAACATCCATTGCAATGTTATCGCCAGGCATTACCATTTCTACACCTTCAGGAAGTGTGATAACACCAGTTACGTCCGTTGTACGGAAGTAGAACTGTGGGCGATAGTTAGAGAAGAAAGGGGTATGACGTCCACCTTCTTCTTTTGTCAGCACGTAAACTTCAGCTTTAAAAGTTGTGTGTGGTGTAATCGAACCTGGCTTTGCCAATACTTGACCACGGTTGATTTCTTCACGTGCTACACCACGAAGCAATGCACCGATGTTGTCACCAGCTTCAGCGTAATCAAGAAGCTTACGGAACATTTCTACACCAGTAACAGTTGTTTTCTTCGCTTCATCAGCAAGACCAACGATTTCAACTTCATCGCCGACTTTAACTTGACCACGTTCAACACGGCCAGTTGCAACAGTACCACGGCCAGTGATAGAGAATACGTCCTCAACTGGCATCATGAATGGTTTTTCATGATCGCGTTCTGGAGTTGGGATATATTCGTCAACTGCGTTCATCAATTCAACGATTTTTTCTTCGTATTCTGCATCGCCTTCAAGAGCTTTCAAAGCAGAACCTTTGATTACAGGAACATCGTCGCCAGGGAATTCGTATTCAGTAAGCAAGTCACGAACTTCCATTTCAACTAGTTCAAGCAATTCTTCATCGTCTACCATATCTACTTTGTTCAAGAATACAACGATTGCAGGTACACCAACGTTGCGGGAAAGCAGAATATGCTCACGAGTTTGTGGCATTGGGCCGTCAGCTGCAGATACAACCAGGATTGCACCGTCCATTTGTGCAGCACCAGTAATCATGTTTTTAACATAGTCAGCGTGGCCTGGGCAGTCAACGTGTGCATAGTGACGATTGTCAGTTTCATATTCAACGTGGGAAGTAGCGATTGTGATTCCACGTTCTTTTTCTTCTGGAGCACCATCGATTTGGTCGTATGCCATAGCAGTACCTTTACCGGATTTCTTATGCATTACCGTAGTAATTGCTGCAGTCAAAGTAGTTTTACCATGGTCAACGTGTCCGATTGTACCAATGTTAACGTGCGGTTTGGAGCGGTCGAATTTTTCTTTAGCCATTTATATTTCCTCCTTTAAATAAGTAAGCTTTTTTTATTTTTTTATTTGGTTCTAGCAAAAATGCTAGGGCCTTTACTAAATGTTATACGTTAGTATTTGGAAAAAATCAATCATTCGCCAGCATTTTTCTTGATAATTTCTTCAGCAATGCTTTTCGGCACTTCTTCGTAATGATCAAAATGCATGGAATACGTTCCGCGGCCTTGCGTATTAGAACGCAATGCTGTTGCATAACCAAACATTTCAGACAGCGGTACGAACGCTCTGATGATTTGTGCATTACCACGGGCATCCATACCTTCAACACGTCCGCGACGAGAAGTTATATCACCCATGATATCACCCATATATTCTTCAGGGATCGTGATTTCAACCTTTTCAATTGGTTCCAAAATCACTGGATCACATTTGTTTTTAGCAGCTTTCAAAGCCATGGATGCAGCAACTTTAAACGCCATTTCGTTTGAGTCAACATCGTGGTAGCTACCGTCGAACAAGGATGCTTTTACGTCGATTAATGGATAACCGGCAAGTACACCATTTTCCATCGCTTCCTTAACCCCTGCTTCAACAGCTGGAATATATTCACGAGGAACGACACCACCAACGATATTGTTTTGAAATTCGAATCCTGCGCCTTCTTCGTTTGGTTCGAATTTGATCCAAACGTGACCATACTGTCCACGACCACCGGATTGGCGAACAAATTTGCCTTCTACTTCAGCAGCTTTGCGGAATGTTTCGCGATATGCCACTTGTGGAGCGCCGACATTTGCTTCGACTTTGAATTCACGTTTCAGACGGTCAACGATAATGTCCAAGTGCAATTCTCCCATACCGGAGATGATTGTTTGACCTGTTTCACTGTTTGTTTCCGTCTTGAATGTAGGGTCCTCTTCAGCCAATTTACCCAAAGCGATACCCATTTTATCTTGGTCTGCTTTTGTTTTTGGCTCGATTGCGACAGAAATAACCGGTTCAGGGAATTCCATCGATTCAAGAATAACGAGACTCTTTTCATCGCATAACGTATCACCTGTGCCAGTATCTTTCAAACCAACAGCTGCCGCAATTTCGCCGGAATATACGGTAGAAATTTCTTCTCTATGGTTTGCGTGCATTTGCAGGATACGTCCTACACGTTCACGTTTATCTTTCACAGAGTTTTTAACATAAGATCCGGCATCCAGTTTACCTGAATATACACGGAAGAATGTTAATTTACCAACATAAGGGTCGGTCATTACTTTAAATGCAAGTGCTGCAAATGGTGCATTATCATCGGAAGGACGGGTGACCTTTTCTTCTGTACCCGGTACAATCCCTTCAATAGCAGCTACATCTGTTGGAGCTGGCAAATAGTCAATGACAGCGTCAAGCATTAATTGAACACCTTTGTTTTTAAATGCAGAACCACATAGTACCGGATAGAATTCAACATCCAATGTTGCTTTGCGGATGCCTTGTTTCAATTCTTCTTCGGAGATTTCTTCTCCTTCAAGGTACTTCATCATTAAATCTTCGTCAAGCTCTGCCACTGCCTCGATGAGTGATGTGCGAAGTTCTTCTGCCTTTTCTTTGTACTCCTCGGGAATTTCTTTTGCTTCGTCTTTTGTTCCCAAGTCATCCAAATAAAAGTGTGCTTCCATTTTGATCAGGTCGATGATGCCCTCAAAATTATCTTCTGCACCGATCGGCATTTGGATTGGATGTGCATTTGCACCAAGACGTTCCTTCAACGTGTTTGTAGAATAAAGGAAGTCTGCTCCAATTTTATCCATTTTGTTGATGAATACGATACGCGGAACCCCGTATGTTGTTGCTTGGCGCCAAACTGTTTCTGTTTGTGGTTCAACACCCGATTGGGCATCAAGTACAGTTACAGCACCATCAAGTACACGTAAAGAACGTTCAACTTCTACGGTAAAGTCCACGTGTCCCGGTGTATCAATGATGTTGATACGATGGTCTTTCCACGAAGCTGTTGTTGCAGCCGATGTAATGGTGATACCACGTTCTTGCTCTTGTTCCATCCAGTCCATCTGAGATGCACCTTCATGGGTTTCACCGATTTTGTGAATACGTCCTGTATAGAAAAGAATACGTTCCGTTGTAGTGGTTTTTCCGGCATCGATGTGTGCCATAATACCAATGTTACGTGTCTTTTCCAAGGAGAACTCTCTAGCCATGTATTCTTCTCCTTTCCATTGAAAAGTTCGATTGTTCGTTTGATTTTACCAGCGATAGTGAGCAAATGCTTTGTTTGCTTCTGCCATTTTGTGCATTTCTTCGCGGCGTTTTACAGATGCTCCAGTGTTGTTGGATGCATCAAGAATTTCGTTAGCCAGACGCTCTTCCATTGTTTTTTCACCGCGCAGGCGGGAATAGTTTACAATGTAGCGCAATCCTAGTGTTTGACGACGTTCAGGGCGGACTTCCATAGGAACCTGGTAGTTTGAACCCCCAACGCGGCGTGCACGTACTTCAAGCACTGGCATAACGTTTTTCATTGCTTGTTCAAAAACGTCCATTGGCTTCTGGCCGCTTCTTTCCCCAACAAGTTCAAATGCTTTATAAAGAATTTTTTGGGCCTTGCCTCTTTTTCCATCCACCATGATCTGATTGATGAGGCGGGTTACCAATTTTGAATTGTAAAGTGGATCCGGTAAAACATCACGCTTTGGTACTGGTCCTTTTCTTGGCATGAGTCCCCCTCCTTTCAAGTATTATTTAAGATGCATTATTTTTTCTTTGGTTTCTTGGTACCGTATTTGGAACGGCCTTGTGCGCGTCCTTCCACACCTGCTGTATCCAAGGCACCGCGAACGATGTGGTAACGTACCCCTGGCAAGTCTTTTACACGACCGCCGCGAAGCAATACAACACTGTGTTCTTGCAGGTTATGACCGATTCCTGGAATGTAGGCAGTCACTTCCATGTTGTTGGACAAACGAACACGGGCATATTTACGCAAAGCAGAGTTAGGTTTTTTCGGTGTTAGCGTACCAACACGTGTACAAACCCCACGTTTTTGCGGAGAGTTGACATCCGTAAACTGCTTTTTGAAACTGTTATAGCCTTTATTAAGTGCTGGCGAGTCGGATTTTTGTGGTTTGCTTACACGACCCTTACGCACGAGTTGATTTATTGTAGGCATTTCTGTTTTCCTCCCTTCCATTGTTTGTGGGTTGAATTGTGAATGAAACCCGAGTATGAAGCTTATTTGTAATGCCACACATCCAGGCGGTTCATAATTGGGCAAAAAACAAAGTCTTCACAGGGAATCCTGTCAAAACTCAGCTTTCTTTATGGCAACTGCAGCCGCCCCAACATCTATTCCGCAAGCATTTCCAAGCTTATCCATCGAATCGACATGATTACATACAATCCCCAACCGGTTGGCGAGATGGACTACTTTTTGCGTAATGTGGATGTCTGCATCGTCTGCAACAAAAACGGCGCTGACTTGATCGTTTTTCATTGCCTTTAGTGTTTGTTTCGTTCCGATAATGACGCGAGATTTTACTTGCATCACTTTTTCATAAGACATTTTTTCATATCCTCCAAAGCAACAAATCATTAAACGGAATCACCTAGAATATATTATCATTCTCGTATTTCGATGTCAACTTATTCTTGCAATTTTCATCGAAATTTTTAGGTTGGAAATGGAGACCGCTGACGATCTCCATTTCGACACCTTATTGAACCGTTTCTTCTGCCTCGACTTCTGGTGTTTCTACGTTTTCATCGGTTTCAAATGCCGGCGCTTGAATCGTTCTATAGCGCTGCATGCCTGTTCCGGCAGGTACCAGTTTACCGATAATGACATTTTCCTTCAAGCCGAGCAATTCATCGCGTTTTCCTTTAATAGCGGCATCTGTAAGAACCCTCGTTGTTTCTTGGAAGGACGCTGCAGAAAGGAATGATTCTGTTTCAAGCGATGCTTTTGTGATACCAAGTAGCACCGGTTTTCCGATTGCAGGTTGCTTGCCGTCACGCAGTACTTGACGGTTTGCATCCTTGAATTGATGGACTTCCAACAAGGAACCCGGCAATACATCCGTATCACCCGCATCGACAACACGTATCTTGCGCATCATTTGCCGAACCATCACTTCGACGTGCTTATCGCCGATTTCTACACCTTGCATGCGATATACACGTTGTACTTCTTTAAGCAGATAGTCTTGCACGCCTTGCACGCCTTGCACACGAATCAGTTCTTTCGGATCAACAGAGCCTTCTGTCAATTCCTGACCTGCAATGATTTCATCGCCGACAGAAACTTTCAAACGGGCATTGTATGGGGCACTGTAGGTTTTTTGTTCCACATCGCCTTGAATGACAATTTCCTGTTTTTCTTTTTCGCCGTTGATTTCAAGAACTGTACCATAAATCTCGCTGATAACAGCTTGACCTTTTGGATTACGCGCTTCGAACAGCTCTTGGATACGCGGCAGACCTTGTGTGATGTCATCACCTGCGACACCACCTGTGTGGAATGTACGCATGGTCAGCTGTGTACCAGGTTCACCGATGGATTGTGCAGCGATAATTCCAACCGCTTCGCCAACTTCCACTTCATCGCCCGTTGCAAGGTTGCGTCCGTAGCATTTTTTGCAGACACCATGTTTCGTGTTACATGTAAATGCGGTACGAATGACAACTTCCTTGATACCCGCTTCATCGATTGTTTTCGCTTGTTCTTCTGAAATCAATTCGTTCTTGGCTACAATCACTTCACCAGTTTCCGGATGTTTGACTGTTTCAAATGCCGTACGTCCGATGAGACGGTCAACCAATGGTTCAATCATTTCATTTCCGTCAATCAGTGCAGATACTTTCAAGCCGCGGTCCGTGCCACAATCATCCTCACGAACGATAACATCTTGGGCAACGTCAACAAGACGGCGGGTCAAATAACCAGAGTCGGCTGTCTTCAATGCGGTATCTGCCAATCCTTTACGTGCACCGTGAGTGGAAATAAAGTATTCCAATACTGTTAAGCCTTCACGGAAACTAGAAATGATCGGCAACTCGATAATCTTACCGGCAGGGTTTGCCATCAATCCACGCATTCCGGCAAGCTGCGTAAAGTTAGATGCGTTACCACGTGCTCCGGAATCACTCATCATGAAGATCGGGTTGTAATTATCCAATGATTTCATCAGGCGATCCTGAATGGTATCTTTTGCTTGCGACCAAATCGAAATAACGCGATCGTAGCGCTCTTCTTCCGTAATGAGACCGCGACGGAACTGTTTCATTACTTTTTCCACTTTTTCATTCGATTCCTCGAGGATTTCCTGTTTTTCAGGCAAAACGATGATATCGGAAATACCAACCGTCATACCGGCTGTAGTGGAATGCTTGAATCCAAGGTCCTTCATGCGGTCAAGCATTTTGGATGTTTCTGTAATTTTATACCGTTTGAATACTTCTGCGATGATATCTCCCAGAAAACCCTTTTTGAACGGTTTGATTAATTCGCGTGTCTTGATTTCTTCCTTGATGTCCGTTCCCTTTTCCACAAAATATTTATCCGGCGTTTTTACTTCCAGATTATATTGTGTCGGTTCATTGATATATGGGAATGAATCGGACAAAATTTCATTGAATATCAGCTTACCGACTGTTGTAAGCAGCAGCTTGTTTTGTTGTTCATCCGTAAAGGTCCTGTTATGCAGACTGGATGCAGCAACAGCAATTCTTGTATGGAAATGAACAAAGCCATTTTGATAAGCAAGCAATGCTTCATCGATATCTTTAAAGACGGAGCCTTCGCCAATTGCGCCTTCTCTTTCCATTGTCAGGTAATAGTTTCCAAGTACCATATCCTGTGATGGCGTTACGACCGGCTTGCCGTCCTTTGGATTCAGGATGTTTTGTGCGGCAAGCATCAGCAATCTTGCTTCCGCTTGTGCTTCGGCGGATAAAGGAACGTGAACAGCCATTTGGTCACCGTCAAAGTCAGCGTTATAAGCTGTACATACGAGCGGGTGCAAACGGATGGCACGGCCTTCTACCAATGTCGGTTCAAATGCCTGAATACCCAATCTGTGCAACGTAGGAGCCCGGTTAAGCAGTACAGGATGTTCTTTGATTACATCTTCGAGTATATCCCAAACATCCGGGTGGAACCGTTCAATCTTGCGTTTTGCAGATTTAATATTATGGGCAATTCCTTTTTCAACCAATTCTTTCATCACAAATGGCTTGAACAATTCCAACGCCATCTCTCTTGGCAAACCGCATTGGTACATTTTCAAATGCGGTCCAACAACAATAACAGAACGTCCGGAATAGTCAACACGTTTACCAAGCAAGTTTTGACGGAATCGTCCTTGCTTACCCTTCAACATATGTGACAAAGATTTCAGTGGACGGTTGCCTGGACCTGTTACCGGACGTCCGCGGCGTCCGTTATCAATCAATGCGTCAACTGCTTCTTGCAGCATTCTTTTTTCGTTTTGAACAATGATGCTAGGAGCACCCAAGTCCAGCAAACGTTTCAAGCGGTTGTTACGGTTGATGACACGGCGATACAGATCGTTTAGATCAGACGTAGCAAAACGACCGCCATCGAGTTGTACCATTGGCCTGATTTCCGGCGGGATGACTGGTAATACGTCCAAGACCATCCAGGACGGATCATTTCCGGAATTGCGGAATGCTTCCAGCACTTCCAGACGCTTGATGGCGCGTGTTCTGCGTTGGCCTTGAGCGGATTTCAATTCTTCGCGAAGTGCATGCACTTCCTTATCCAAATCGATATCTTCCAGCAGTTTGCGGATTGCCTCTGCGCCCATTTGTGCCTTAAATGAATTGCCGTATTTATCGTAATATGAACGGTATTCTTTTTCCGATAGCAATTGTTTCTTTTCAAGCGGGGTATTTCCTGGCTCTGTCACGATATAAGCAGCAAAGTAAATAACTTCTTCCAATGCTCTTGGCGACATATCCAATACAAGACCCATTCTGCTTGGAATTCCTTTGAAATACCAAATGTGTGATACAGGGGCAGCCAATTCAATATGGCCCATGCGTTCACGGCGCACCTTGGATTTGGTTACCTCCACGCCACAGCGATCACATACGACACCCTTGTAACGAACGCGTTTATATTTTCCGCAATGGCATTCCCAGTCCTTTGTCGGGCCGAAAATCCGTTCACAGAACAACCCGTCTTTTTCAGGTTTCAACGTACGGTAATTGATTGTTTCAGGTTTTTTAACTTCGCCATAAGACCATGAGCGAATTTTTTCCGGCGAAGCCAAACCAATTTTCATATATTCAAAGTTATTTACATCTATCAAGGGTCTACCTCCCTTAGTAATGTGGGTTATCCTCTATGGGAAAGGCGTTTTGAAAAACAGGGATTCCGATGCAACGCCATTGGCTGCATCGGTCATCCATTTATATTTGAGATGTCTTTTAGCCTTCCTCTACATCAAGATTGAGTTTGCTTGCGGCTTGTGTGTCCTCGTCTTCCAGTTCGCGCATTTCAATTTCCTCTTCATCGCTGGAAAGGATTTTTACATCCATTCCAAGGCTTTGCAATTCTTTAATCAGGACCTTGAACGACTCAGGAACGCCTGGTTGTGGCGCATCGTCGCCTTTAACAATGGCTTCATAGGTTTTTACACGTCCTACAACGTCATCTGACTTAACTGTCAGAATTTCTTGCAAGGTGTATGCAGCACCATATGCTTCCAATGCCCAAACTTCCATTTCCCCAAAACGCTGACCGCCGAATTGCGCTTTACCACCAAGTGGCTGCTGCGTAACAAGGGAGTATGGTCCAGTGGAACGCGCGTGCAATTTATCATCAACCATGTGTGCCAGCTTGATCATATACATAACACCCACGGAAATACGATTATCAAATGGCTGACCGGTTCTGCCATCATAAAGCAATGTTTTGGCATCCCTTGCCATGCCCGCTTCTTCCAACGTATCCCAAACATCTTGCTCTGTAGCACCATCGAATACCGGTGTTGCTACATGAATGCCAAGCAATCTGGCTGCCATGCCAAGGTGCAATTCAAATACCTGGCCGATATTCATACGAGATGGTACACCCAATGGGTTCAGCATAATATCGACCGGTGTTCCGTCCGGCATAAATGGCATATCTTCTTCAGGCAAAATCTTGGAAATAACACCTTTGTTTCCGTGACGTCCGGCCATTTTATCACCTTCGTGTATCTTACGTTTTTGAACGATATACACACGAACAAGTTTGTTGACACCCGGTGGCAACTCATCGCCTTCCTCACGATTAAAGATTTTTACATCCAGCACAATCCCGCCAGCACCGTGTGGTACACGAAGCGAGGTATCCCTGACCTCTCTTGCTTTCTCACCGAAGATAGCATGCAGCAAGCGTTCTTCTGCAGACAGTTCGGTTACCCCTTTTGGTGTTACTTTTCCGACAAGGATGTCACCATCTTTTACTTCCGCGCCAATGCGGATGATGCCAGCCTCGTTCAAGTTTTTCAGTGCGTCTTCGCCGACATTTGGAATATCACGTGTGATTTCCTCCGGTCCAAGCTTGGTATCGCGTGCTTCGGATTCATATTCTTCAATATGGATGGAAGTGTAGACATCGTCTTTGACAAGGCGCTCGCTCATAATGATAGCATCCTCGTAGTTATAACCTTCCCATGTCATGAAGGCAACCAGTACGTTTCGGCCCAATGCCAATTCGCCATCTTCCATCGATGAACCGTCTGCAAGTACTTCACCTTTTACAACCCTGTCTCCTTCTTTTACAATTGGACGCTGGTTGTTGCATGTCCCTTGGTTGGAACGGATGAATTTCTGCAAAGGATAACGATCGAGATCGCCTTTCACTTCTTTGCCATCGACTTCAGAAATACGGCGAACGAGTACTTCTTTTGCTTCAACGCTTTCCACGATTCCGTCATGCTTGCAAATAACCGCTGCACCGGAGTCCTTGCCTGAAACGTATTCCATACCGGTACCAACAAATGGCGCTTCCGGTTTGAGCAACGGTACTGCCTGGCGCTGCATGTTCGCACCCATCAACGCACGGTTGGAGTCATCGTTTTCCAAGAACGGAATACATGCTGTCGCAGCCGATACAACCTGTTTTGGAGAAACGTCCATATAATCGATCTTTTCTCTGGAAACGATTGTGTTTTCACCACGGAAACGGGCAATAACTTCATCGTTTTTGAATTTGCCATCCTCATCCAGCGGTGCGTTCGCTTGGGCAACTACATAATTATCTTCCTCATCGGCAGTCAGATAATCGATATGTGTTGTCACAACGCCGGTTTCCGGATCGACCCTGCGGTAAGGTGTTTCAATAAACCCGAACTTATTCACTTTCGCAAAACTTGACAATGAGTTGATCAGACCAATGTTTGGTCCTTCAGGTGTTTCAATTGGACACATGCGGCCATAGTGGGAATAGTGAACGTCACGTACTTCCATGCCGGCACGCTCTCTTGTTAAACCGCCCGGTCCCAATGCAGACAGACGTCTTTTATGCGTCAATTCAGCCAATGGATTCGTTTGATCCATGAACTGAGACAGCTGGGAACTTCCAAAAAATTCTTTGATGGACGCAATTACCGGACGAATGTTAATCAAATGCTGCGGTGTAATGCTTGACGTATCCTGAATGGACATCCGTTCGCGTACAACACGCTCCATACGGGATAAGCCAATTCGGAATTGGTTTTGCAGCAATTCACCCACCGAACGAAGGCGGCGGTTACCCAAATGGTCGATATCATCCGTGTTTCCGACGAGATGAAGCAGATTGAAGAAGTAACTGATCGACGCCAAAATATCTGCCGGTGTAATATGTTTTACACTGGCGTCGACATTTGCATTGCCGATGACATTTAATACTCTCTCACCTGCAGGATCGGTCGGATCAATAATTTTAATCGATTGTAATCTGATTTCCTCATCCAAGACACCCTGGTTTGGTTCCACAACCATTTCGCCAACCGGATTTTCGTCATTCTCCAGATAAGGAATTAATTTGTCGAGCAATTTACGTTCCAACCTGTCGCCTTTTTGAGCCAGCACTTCTCCGGTTTCGGGATCGACGACCGGTTCAGCAAGCACTTGGTTGAACAGACGATTTTTCAAATGAAGTTTTTTGTTCATTTTGTAGCGTCCAACGTGTGCCAGATCATAACGCTTTGGATCAAAAAAGCGGGAAATAAGCAAGCTTCTCGCGTTATCTACGGTAGGTGGTTCTCCCGGACGCAGACGTTCATAAATTTCCAGAAGTGCCTTTTCCGTTGTTTCTGTATTGTCTTTTTCCAACGTGTTCATCAGATATTCGTTCTCGCCAATCAAATCAATGATTTCCTGGTCGGTTCCGAATCCAAGTGCACGCAAAAGGACAGTAATCGGTAATTTGCGGGTCCGGTCGATACGAACATGGGCAACATCTTTTGCATCTGTTTCATATTCGAGCCAGGCACCGCGGTTCGGAATCACTGTTGCAGTCATTCCACGCTTGCCGTTTTTGTCTATTTTTTCATTAAAATATACGCTTGGTGAGCGAACGAGCTGTGAAACAATGACACGTTCTGCGCCATTGATGATGAATGTACCTGTATCTGTCATCAAAGGGAAGTCTCCCATGAAAACTTCCTGCTCTTTCACTTCACCTGTTTCGTTGTTAATCAAACGAACCTTTACACGCAGCGGTGCATTATAGGTGACATCTCTCGATTTAGCTTCTTCAATCGAGTATTTCGGTTCTCCCAGACTATAATCTACAAATTCCAGTGCAAGGTTCCCGGTAAAATCCTCGATTGGCGAGATATCCTGAAACATCTCGCGCAGCCCCTCTTCCATGAACCATTGGTAGGAAGCGGTTTGAATTTCAATCAGATTAGGTAATTCCAACACTTCACTAATTCGTGCATAGCTTCTACGCTTGCGATGGCGTCCATACTGAACTACTTGCCCTGCCAACTGCTTCACCTCTCAAATCTCGCATTTTCAAATCACCTGCATATGGCCATATGAAAATGACAATTATATTTTCGAAAAAAACCGTGAAAGAGTAGCTTTTTTCGTATCATACTTTATATTGCCGACTGGCACTTTTGAAACAGCATCCGCGTTATGCGGTTTGTACCAGCCATCATGTCCCGGGATTTCCGTCAAGCATTCTTTCGAAAAAACACCTAACTCACATCTTGCGTCTTTGCCATTTGACCGCAAACGAAATAAACTTGCCAATCTATTCATAATGCGGTATCATCTTTAAATAGAAAAAAGGTTTTTACACATAACCCCTCAGCAAGTTTATTCTTCCCATTACACCCAAAAACGAAAAAGCAGATAAAACGCCTATAATATGCGATTTTATCATTGTTTCCGAATGAGAATGTTTTATACGCCGTGTTTTTTATCAAATTTTCTCTTGACAAAAGAAATCCCATGTTAGCATTTAAATATATTATCATAGTTGACAATAGAGGTCAAATATTTATCGCCTTAAAAATATAATAACCTTTATCTTTTGCGATTGTTTCTGCATTATTGAATACATCCAGCAACTTTTGCTTGTAGGATGGCGCTCCTTGTTTCTTTTGGATAACCGCCCAAAATTCGCCTTGGGGTAATAGAGCTGCTTTACCTTCTTCAATCATCGCGTGGATATTTTGCTTGCCCGACCGAATCGGCGGATTTGTCAATATGGCAGCAAATTTTCTTCCTGCCAATTGATCAAAACGATTGCTTTGGACGACTTCTGCATTTTGTACATTGTTTGTTCTCAGATTGATCGTCGCTAGTTCAAGCGCACGTTCATTCACATCCGTCAATACAACGGTCCTGTCGGGAAAACTTGTTGCCAGTGCAATTCCGATCGGCCCATATCCGCAGCCGAGATCAAGCAAATCACCAGCTAACGGTGGTTCTAGGAATTTTTCGATCAACAGTCTGGAACCAAAGTCCACCGTATCCTTCGAAAAAACACCCATGTCGCTAGTAAACGTGAATACATTTTCCCGCAGCTTATATTTCCATGTTCTTGGTGAGCTTTTGGAATGAGGTTGTTGCGAATAGTAATGGTCTGACATTCGGACACCTTCCTTTTTGTAGGTAAAGAAAGTATAAAATTGGGCTGTATTCATGTCATTTGCTATGACAGCCACGTCCGGCTCCAGCGCCCAGCAACTAGCAAAAGCTCTTCGATGGGGCGAGTAATCGCAGTCCCAGGACGTCGCGTTTTTAGCCTGTAAGGGCACTTGCTCCTTTGTTCTACAAAGGACAGTCCAAGCGCAATTTATCATCGCAGGCATGCCGCGATTTGCTGTGGGCGTCGGTAACTTGTATGGTAAATTAGAGCCCGCCGCATGCGACGAGCTCTAATTATAAAAGTATTCGTAATCGGTCGGAGCGGACTATTTAAGTTCTACGCTAGCTCCTGCCTCTTCAAGCTTACCTTTGATTTCTTCGGCTTCTTCTTTAGAAACGCCTTCTTTAACTGCTTTAGGTGCGTTGTCAACAAGGTCTTTTGCATCTTTCAAACCAAGACCGGTGATTTCGCGAACAGCTTTAACAACTTTGATCTTAGAAGCGCCAGCTGAAGTAACAACAACGTCGAATTCTGTTTGTTCTTCTTCAGCAGCTCCTGCTCCTGCTCCACCAGCTACAGCTACAGGTGCTGCAGCAGTTACTCCAAATTCTTCTTCAATTGCTTTTACAAGATCGTTCAATTCAAGAACGGACATTTCTTTGATAGCATCAATAATTTGCTCTTTAGACATGTTTTTTCCTCCTATTATGGTTTTTATCAATTTGCAAGGATTGCTTTTCGATTAAGCGCCTTGTTCTTCTTTTTGTTCTGCGATTGCTTTAGTAGCATAAGCAAAGTTGCGAATGGGTGCTTGCAATACGCTAAGCAGCATGGATACCATGCCTTCGTAGTTCGGAAGTTCTGCAAGTTCCTTGATTTGGTCAAGTGTTGCCATTTTGCCTTCGATGACACCGGCTTTGAGTTCCAAAGCTTCATGTTCTTTCGCAAAATTGTTCAAGACCCTTGCAGGAGCAACAACATCTTCTTCACTGAATGCGATGGCAGTCGGACCTACTAGAGCTTCCGTCAGTCCTTCAAGTTCTGCTGCTTCTGCCGCACGACGTGACATCGTGTTTTTGTACACTTTGAACGCAACACCAGCTTCGCGAAGTTGTTTACGAAGTTCAGTTACTTCAGCAACGTCAAGACCGCGGTAGTTTACCAAAATAGTTGATTTACTGTTACGGAATTGATCGGCAATTTCTTCAACCAGCTGTTTCTTTTGTTCCATAATGTTCGTATTGGCCATTGTTCCACCTCCTGGTTTTCCATCATACCGTAAAAAGAAAAGCCTCCGTTATCATAGACGGAGGCTTTTAAAACCGAACGATACCATACATATGCATCGCTTGTTTTATCCAAACACCTCGGCAGGATATTAAGCTCTGATGAGCCCCTGCTGTCTACGGTATAACGTATTCGTTTCTTATTTTTCGAGTAAAGCCATTGGATTGCTTTATATCGAATGATTATCAACAACATTCGATAGTATACCGAACAATTGTTGAAATGTCAATCACAAATTAACGATAGTTGGAAACATCCACGCGGATGCCAGGTCCCATTGTTGATGTGATCGATGCATTTTTCATATAGACACCTTTGGCAGCTTGCGGTTTCACCTTTACAATTGTTTCTGTAATTGCTGCAAAGTTTTCAACCAATTTTTCTTTATCGAAAGAAATTTTTCCAAGTGGAACATGGATGTTGGATTGTTTGTCCACACGATATTCCACTTTACCAGCTTTGATTTCTTTTACGGCTTTTTCAACTTCAAATGTTACCGTACCGGTTTTAGGGTTAGGCATTAACCCTTTTGGTCCAAGCACACGGCCAAGTTTACCAACTTGCGCCATCATGTCAGGGGTTGCTACGATAACATCAAAATCGAACCAACCGTCGTTGATTTTGTCAATCATATCTTGTTCGCCGACATAGTCTGCTCCAGCTGCTTCTGCTTCTTTTGCCTTTTCACCTTTTGCAAACACAAGAACACGCTGTGTTTTACCGGTACCATGAGGAAGTACCATTGCACCGCGAATTTGTTGGTCTGCTTTTTTAGGGTCAACGCCAAGTCTGAATGCAGCTTCAACTGTTTCATCGAATTTTGCAGTTGCCGACTTTTTCAAAAGTTCAACTGCTTCGTTGATATCATAAGCTTTTGAACGATCAATAAGCTTGGCAGCTTCTTGATATCTTTTACCTCTTTTAGCCATTTTTAAATTTCCTCCTCTATTGTGGTTATAACGGCAAGGCCTCCCACCTTATAAAAGCATCACGCTTTTATAAAGGCCACAGAATACAGTTTGCATTCTGTACCATTGATGCATTTTTCGCCCAGGAAAAGCGAAACTCCCTTTTTCCCTGAAAAAGGTTGCGGGCAGTCGGTATCGAACCCGCAACCTATCCTATCATGCATCAAACATAGATCAAAAATTAATCCTCAATCGCAACACCCATGCTGCGTGCAGTACCTTCAACCATTCGCATAGCCGCTTCTACACTTGCAGCGTTCAGATCTTGCATTTTTGTTTCAGCGATTTCTCTCACTTTATCGCGTTTCAGGGTTGCAACCTTGTTCTTGTTAGGCTCACCTGACGCTTTATCGATACCGGCTGCTTTTTTAAGCAATACAGCAGCAGGCGGAGTTTTCGTAATAAATGTAAATGAACGATCTTCATATACAGTGATTTCAACTGGTATAATCAATCCTGCTTGATCTTGCGTACGTGCATTGAATTCTTTACAGAATCCCATGATGTTGATACCTGCTTGACCAAGTGCCGGTCCTACTGGCGGCGCCGGATTTGCTTTACCAGCTGGGATTTGCAATTTTACCATTTTGATTACTTTTTTAGCCACGAGACACACCTCCTTAAAGTCCGTGATGTGGTAAATGGGGATGCATATTTTCCCCTCCCACTCAAACTTCATGTTTCCTGTACTGGAAGCATGAATAACACAAGAATTCTAGCATGAATCGCAAAAAAATGCAAGACCCGCCGGAATAATATCTTATTTTGTTTTTGATTTATAATTGCTCAACTTGTGAAAAATCCAGTTCCACTGGTGTTTCTCTGCCGCCGAACATGTTGACAAGCACTTTGACTTTTTGTTTGTCGGCATCAATCTGTTCAATCGTTCCGGTGAAATTGGCAAATGGACCATCTGTTACACGTACGCTGTCATTCAGCTGGAAATCAACCTGGACTTCATTCGCTGTCATGCCCATTCGTTTAAGGATGGCATCCACTTCATGTGGTAGCAGGGGGGTCGGTTTCGTTCCGCCGCCGCTGGAACCGATGAACCCGGTAACTCCCGGCGTATTGCGGACAACATACCATGAATCGTCTGTCATGACCATTTCGGTTAATACGTATCCAGGGAACACTTTTTTCATAGCGACTTTTTTCTTGCCGTCTTTTATCTCGGTTTCTTCTTCTTCCGGGACGATCACGCGAAAAATTTTATCCTGCATTCCCATTGATTCCACGCGTTTTTCCAAGTTGGTTTTCACCTTGTTTTCGTAACCGGAATACGTATGAACAACATACCAATCTTTTTCCATTTATTTTTCGGACAGCTGGCTGCCCTTCCCTCCCTTGGTACTCTTATTGATGTTATCTAAAGCGTATATTGCAACTCTTTTGAGTGATTGTTGTTTTAGCAGTGTGGGTAATAAAAAATACGACGTAACATGAAATGATTAATTGCGCATACCGCTTTGGAAATCAACCCAGAAGTTGTGTCATAGTTTATCAATAACAACGATTGGTTAGAAATAAACTTTAAACAAAAAACATTTTTAGCCAATTTAAAAAACCCGTCGCAAACCGGGTTTTTAAAGAACAGTTCTATTTATATCATCATTATAACATAAACATAGGATAATTATTCAAAGAAAATCTCAATAACTTGCGAGACTCCAAGATCCACTAAAAAGAAAAACAGCGCCATGAAAAGAACTGTCGAAATAACAGTAATGGTGTAACTCGTCAGTTCCTTGCCTTTAGGCCAGGTCACTTTCTTTAGTTCGCGTGTTACATTTTTCAAAAAACCAATCATGCTAGTACCCCCAAACTACGCGACCTATTTGGTTTCGCGATGCAATGTGTGTTTGCCACATGTCTTACAATATTTCTTAACTTCCAGCCTTTCTGGTCGGGAAGCGTTTTTATTCGCTGTATAATTACGGCTCTGACATTCTGTACATGCCAAAGCGACCTTTTTACCCATATTCCCACTCCATATCATTACTCTATCTAACTTTAGCATGGTAGGGAATGCCTGTCAACGCTTGTTAAACGACAGAACATGCACAACGAAACGCGATGTTTTAAATTTTTTGACTGTCTATCAATTGTTCAATTTTTCGTTTGACACGCTGCAAGGCATTATCGATTGATTTCACATGCCGCTTCAGCAGAACGGATATTTCCTGATAGGTTCTGCCATCCATATATAATCGAAGCGACTCTTTTTCCAAACTGCTAAGCTCGGCAAACAACTTCGATTCAAAATCAAGATACTTTTCCCGGTTAATCAGCATTTCTTGCGGATCAATTTCCTTGGAACCGCCAATTGTATCCAACAGCGTCCGATCGGATTCTTCGTCGTACATGGGCTTGTCCAAAGAAATATAAGAATTGAGCGGAAGATGCTTTTGCCTCGTTGCTGTTTTGATTGCGGTAATAATTTGTCTTGTAATGCACAACTCAGCGAAAGCCCTGAACGATGATACCTTGGGTTTCTCGTAATCACGAATTGCTTTGTACAATCCGATCATTCCTTCTTGGATAATATCCTCTTTATCTGCACCGATAAGGAAGTATGTGCGGGCCCTGGTACGGACAAAGTTTTTATACCGATGTATCAGTATATCCAATGCTTCGTCATTTTCCTTATGAATCAGCTTGATTAAACTATCATCATCCAGTTTTCGCAAATCTTGTATTTTTACCACCAATTCCTTGACGCTCACACCATGACCCCCTGATCATCCTGATGTCAATCTAAAAGCTATTATACTAAAAGGCTACCAATAACTCAACAGCATTTGCACATAAAGTAGCTCTATTGATAAAATTAAAAAAACTATGGAACGTATTGTGTACGTTATGTCGTTGCGTGTGGCGTTGAACCCATTCTAGTGAAAATGAACAGCAATTGTCACTTTTGGATTTATTTTGCGCTTATATTTATTGAAAAGTGCAGGAAACTACAATCCGCTTTTTGGTTTTGATTTAAAAATGAATAATATCCACCGAATGAACAAAAATAAATAGCCTAATATCGAGAAAATGGACCAAACGGCGCCTTGTTCCAATTGACTTATCAAATTATCAAATTCAGTCATTCTTTTTGCCCTTCCCATACTGTTAACCAGTCCAATTATTGGAAGTATTATAGTCATTACAATGGCTATAACAGACAAGCTCTTCATTTTGTTTTTTACAACACAATATATTGCAGTACCCAATGTTGTTAAAAAAATAAGTAATATATTACCCAAAACCAGTTAGGAAGCGTTTCCCCATACATTATTTTGTCTCCCCCAATTCATTATTTTTTGATGGTCAAATTTCTCACTTTTTTTCCTTTAAAAAAAGGATGAAGCTGTTTACTTCACCCCTCTTCGCCATTTCTCAAACTGTTCGAGCACGCGAGCATCGAGTTCAATTTTCGAGGACGGCTTGACCTTTTGTTGTTCGGCAAGATTTGCTGCGATGTCAGATTCAATATCTTGCATCTCAATCAGCAATTCCCTGGCAGATACCCGAAACGCACCGCTTCCAAAAATCGTCCGCTGCTCTGCTAAATCCGAAGTCGCCACATATACTTTCGTCCTTACGTTCATCAATTCTTTGACAAGCCGTTCAATACGCTCATCCGCCGTTTCTTTTTCTTTTGTAAAAATAATTTCAAGGTTGTACTTATCATACTTGCTTGCCTTTCCCGGTACAAAATAGGCATCGAAAATAACAATGACACGCTTTCCAGTGTATGCTTGATATTCAGCCATGAAATCGACCAGCCTGTCACGGGCTTGTCCCATGTCTTGTTCCTTCAACCTTTTCAACTCATCCCAGGCACCAATGATGTTGTATCCATCTACTACGAGTATATCCATGGCTACTCACCGATTGGATTCCTTTTACGGTAAACCTCATAAAGCAAAAGACTGCAAGCTACCGAAGCATTAAGCGACGAAACCTTGCCTTTCATCGGCAGGCTAACATGCCAGTCGCATTTTTTCCCAACCAGCCTGCTGATTCCTTTGCCTTCGTTCCCGATGACGACTGCGAGAGGAAGCTTCCCGTCCAACTGACGATAATCTTCTTTGGCATCTGCAGCTGTTCCAACCACCCACACTTGTCTTGCTTTTAATTCATCAATTGTCTGGGATAGATTCGTTACACGCACGACCGGAATATGCTCCATCGCACCTGCAGCTGTTTTTGCAACAGTCGCGGTCAATCCGACACTGCGCCGTTTCGGGATGATGATGCCATGAGCTCCAACTGCATCAGCGGTACGCATAATGGAACCGAGGTTATGCGGGTCTTCCAGCTCGTCCAATAAAATAAAAAATGGTGCTTCACCGGCTTTTTCCGCTTTTGCAAATAAATCACTCAAATTGGCATATTGGTATGCAGCAACATAGGCTACTACGCCTTGATGGTTGCCTTTAGTTAGCTGATCCAGTTTGTGCCGGGGTACTTTTTGAACGATTGTATTGGAATCTTTGGCCAGTTGCTGCAATTTACCGCTTGCTGCGCCATGCAAATGGTCGGAAATCAACACTTTGTTTACCGAACGATCTGAACGCAATGCCTCGATGACAGGGTTTTTCCCGATAATCAATTCCTGTTCCATCATTTCTTTTCTCCTTTGTTTATATTTAGTGATTGTCTTCCAACAGTTCTACTGCGTTTTGCATGAGCGCTTGCAGCCGCTCCGCTTGTCCGGATAAATAAAGGTAGCCGATAAGCGCTTCAAATGCCGTTGAATAACGGTACGTCTGCACACTGGTATGCTTCGGTACCGAACCGGACTTTGCATTTCTGCCCCTGGCAACCACCGATTGTTCCGCGTCACTCAACTGCAAATCATTCAGCCAAGCCCGTATGACAAAGGCCTGGGCCTTGGCAGAAACATACGTTATAGCCTTTTGGTGAAGCTGATGCGGCTTGACGTTTCCTTGTTTTAACAAGTGTTGTCGTATATATACTTCGTAAACCGCATCGCCCATATAAGCCAGCGCGAGGCTTTTCATTTGTTTTGCATCGATGTCCCTCATTATCCTCTTCTCCAGCGAACACCCTGAGGCGTATCTTCCAAGATGACATTTTTTTCTTTTAACAAATCACGGATTTCATCGGCACGGGTAAAATTGCGATTTTTTCTGGCTTGATTTCGCTCAACAATCAACTGTTCGATATCCTCATCCAGCAGTTCTTGTTCCTGCACGGTAATATCAATGCCAAGCACATCCATCAATGTCACGAGCGTATTTTGAAATGCTTTAATAATTTTTGTGGATGTCTGCTTGGATTGCAAGTATACGTTGGCTTCTTTCGTGATATCAAACAAAATCGAAATGCCATTTGCCGTGTTGAAATCATCGTCCATTGCCGTTTCAAATTGGCGCTTGAATGCATCGAGTTTCTCAAGCCATTTTTCCTCATCATCCAACAGATCCATGCTGACATTTTTGCGATAATCCAAATTAAAGTAAGCTGTTCTTATTCGGTCAAGGCTGTTTTTCGCTCCTTGCAGCAATTTTTCGGAAAAATTGATCGGATGACGATAGTGTACGCTCAGCATGAAAAAGCGGATGACTTGCGGATCATGTTTTTCGAGCAAATCCCGTGTTAATACAAAATTCCCAAGTGATTTGGACATTTTTTCATTATCAATATTAATATAGCCATTATGCATCCAGTAATGAGCAAATTGCTGTTCATTCAGCGCTTCCGACTGTGCAATTTCATTTTCATGGTGCGGGAAAGCCAAGTCTTGCCCTCCCGCATGAATATCGATCGTTGCGCCCAAATATTTCTTCGCCATTGTAGAGCATTCAATATGCCAGCCGGGGCGTCCTTTGCCCCAAGGTGCATCCCATGCGATTTCGCCAGGCTTAGCCTGCTTCCAAAGCGCAAAATCAAGCGGGTCAGATTTCTTTTCGCCTACTTGAATACGGGCACCCGCTCGCAGCTCATCGATTGACTGATGCGACAGTTTGCCGTAGCCATCAAATGCCCGCGGTTTAAAATAGACATCCCCATCCACAGTATAGGCATACCCTTTGTCAATTAAGCCCTGAATAAATGCAATGATATCATCCATTGTTTCGGTAACCCTTGGATTTAAAGTCGCTTTTTTAACACCTAGCGTTTCCACATCTTCCAGGTAGGCATCAATATATTTGTTCGCAATCTCTTGAACACTTTTGCCCGCTTCATTGGCGGTCTTGATGATTTTATCATCGACATCTGTAAAATTCAGCACGTAATCCACTTTGTAGCCGCGGTATTCAAAATAGCGTCTTACCGTATCAAATACAATAGCGGGCCGGGCATTTCCGATATGGATATAGTTATAAACCGTCGGGCCGCAAACGTACATGCGCACCTTATTTTCCTCAATCGGCACAAATTTTTCCTTTTCCCTTGTTAACGTATTATAGATGGTTATAGCCATGCTCTTTCCTCTCTTCCAATTCAGCTATTTTTGCTTGCAATTGATCAATTTCCTCTTGCAGTTCCTTACAGCGATCTGCAATCGGGTCCGGTATTTTATGATGATCCAAATCGGTGCGAATTTTTTTCCCATGCTGGCGAACAACCCTGCCGGGGATGCCTACAACCGTAGAATGAGCCGGCACGTCTTTTAGTACGACTGAGCCGGCACCAACCTTGGCACTTTCACCAATGGTAATTGCCCCAAGTACCTTTGCACCTGAAGAAATCAACACATTATCTTTAATCGTCGGATGCCGTTTTCCTTTTTCCTTGCCTGTTCCCCCTAGTGTCACACCTTGAAACACAGTGACATTGTCGCCAATTTCGCATGTTTCTCCGATTACGACGCCCATCCCATGGTCAATAAAGAAGCGGCGTCCGATGACTGCGCCCGGATGAATTTCAATCCCGGTAAAAAAGCGGCTGATTTGTGAAATGACCCTTGCGATGAAAAACCATTTATGCCTGAAAAACATATGTGCAAGCCGATGTGCCCAAATAGCATGCAGACCCGAATACGTCAGAAATATTTCTATATAGCTTCGCGCAGCCGGGTCTTGGGCAAAAACGACATCCATATCTTCCTTCATTCGTTTTAAAAAACGCATGTTACACCCCCCTATCCATTTAATCTTGCAATTAAAAAAACAGCGTCTCTATGCTTAGGCACAGAGACGCTGTTTGCGCGGTCCCACTCTGTTTGGAAAACATCATCCCAACTCAAACTCTGATAACGGCAGAGTACCGCCGCTATGTACTGCAATTTTCCATAGCGGGCTCCAAGGGGCACTTCAAAAGCTTTGCTTAAAACCACTTCCAGCTAATGTGGTTTTCTCTGTGTAAGCAAGATGCTTCCTACTTTTCCTCTTCAACGCTCATTTGATGTATTACATACTATATTATATTCCAGCATAAATGTGAAGCTTTTTGAAAAATGATCTTTTTGCCCAGCTCCAGCACCCAGCCACTAGCAGTGCTTTTCGGTGAGACGGAAAATCGCAGTTCCCAATGTTTTTTCGATGAGGCAAAATCCAGCGCCACAAACGGCACACTTATAACCTGTATGGGCTTGCGCATTTCCTAGCATTAGGCTCCCAATTTTTTCAACACTTCATCCAGTCTGCTTATGACAACGTCTTTACCCAAAAGTTCGATGGTCAAAGGCAGTTCTGGTCCATGCGTTTCACCGCTTGTTGCAACACGGATCGGCATAAATAATTTTTTGCCGCGGTAGCCTGTTTCCTTTTGCGTGGCCTTGAGTTGCGCTTTGATATTGTCTTTTGTAAAATCATCGACTTGCAATAGCTTGTCGGCAAACACCTGCAGTACCTCAGGAACCTGTTCTTCTTGCAGTACCTCCTGGGCCGCTTCATCATAATGCACGGAATGCTTGAAGAACATTTCCGTCAGTTCCACAATTTCCTTGCCGTAATGCAGCTGTTCCTGGTACAGACCAATAAGCTTTTCTGCCCATGTTCTTGTTTTTTCATCCATATCTTCCGGTAGTTTGCCGGCTTCAATCAAAAATGGCATCGCAAGTTGGATTACATCCGCTGTATCTGCAGCTTTGATATATTCACCGTTCATCCATTTCAGTTTATGCTGGTCAAAGATCGCAGCAGAAGTAGAAAGTCGTTCCGGATCAAAAATTTCAATCAGCTTGTCCCGTTGAAAGAGCTCTTCTTCGCCAACCGGTGACCAGCCAAGCAGTGAAATGAAATTGAACAGTGCTTCCGGCAGATAGCCCATGTCGGCATATTGTTCAATAAACTGTACAATTTGATGGTCACGTTTACTTAATTTTTTACGGTCTTCGTTCAGGATCAATGTCATATGCCCATATGTTGGCGCATCCCAGCCAAACGCTTCATAAATCATCATCTGCTTCGGCGTGTTGGAAATATGCTCTTCGCCGCGCAATACATGGGATATCTTCATTAGATGATCATCAATGACAACCGCAAAGTTATAAGTTGGGATACCGTTTTTCTTTACGATTACCCAGTCACCAAAATCTGAGGAATCAAAGCTGATTTCACCACGAACCATATCGTTGAAGACATAGGTTTGATCATCCGGTACACGAAAACGGATACTTGGTTTTCTACCTTCTGCTTCAAATGCGGCGATTTGTTCTTCGGTCAAGTTGCGATGGGCTCCCGAATATTTCGGAACCTGTCCATTTGCACGTTGCTGCTCGCGCTCTGCCTCGAGCTCCTCTTCCGTCATATAGCATTTATATGCAAGGCCTCTTTCCATTAGCTCATCTACATATTTTCGGTAGATGTCGAGTCTTTCCATTTGCCGGTATGGTCCATATTCACCACCGACATCCACGCCTTCATCCCAATCGATGCCGAGCCATTTCAGATATCTTAGTTGGCTCTCCTCTCCACCTTCTACATTCCGCTTTTGGTCTGTATCCTCGATACGGATGATGAACTTGCCGTCAAAATGTCTGGCATACAAGTAATTAAACAGTGCAGTACGAGCGTTGCCTATATGCAAATGTCCAGTCGGGCTTGGCGCATAGCGCACGCGAACTTCATTTGTCATAATAAATCTCCTTTATCTTTTAATCAGGTCAGGTAACATGCCAATGTTATATACGATACATAAAAAGTGATAACAAGACCTGTTATCACTTTTTCAGATTGTGTCCAATATAAGTTATACCCTTTTTACAACGCTTTTTCAAGTAATTTTGGCTTGGCAAATATCATTCGGCCGGCAGATGTTTGTAAAACACTTGTAATAAGTACTTCAATCGATTTACCAATATAATGTCTGCCTTCCTCCACAACAATCATCGTGCCATCATCCAAATAGGCTATACCCTGGTTCTGTTCTTTTCCGTCTTTAATGACCTGCACAACCAGTTCCTCGCCGGGCAGTACTACCGGTTTGACTGCATTTGCTAAGTCATTGATATTCAGTACCGAAACGCCTTGCAGATCGCATACCTTGTTCAAATTGAAGTCATTGGTTACGACAATCCCATTGATAACTTTTGCAAGTTTGATAAGCTTGCTGTCCACCTCCGGGATGTCTTCAAAGTCGCCTTCATAAATTTCAACCTTAATTGGCAACTCCTTTTGAATTTTGTTCAATACATCCAAACCCCGGCGGCCACGATTACGTTTTAACGCATCCGAAGAATCAGCGATGTGTTGCAGCTCGCCAAGCACAAATTGTGGAATGACAATGGTTCCTTCCAAAAAACTGGTTTGGCAAATGTCTGCTATACGGCCGTCAATGATGACGCTTGTATCCAGTATTTTAGGTTTGGGCGCATTTGCTGTTTCTTGCTCCGGTTCCTGTTGTTCCGAAGTACTGCGTTTCTTTTCGCGTTCCTTGCGATTCAGCAAAGCAACAAATTCTTCACGGCGTCTGAACCCGACCTGGAAACCAAAATATCCCAACAATATCATAATAAATAATGGCAATACTTGGGAGATAACCTGAATTCTAATATCCTGTAATGTAATGTTGATTAAATAAGCAATAACTAAACCGATTATCAAACCAATACTTCCAAAAAACAAATCGCCTACCGGAACCTTGATCAGCGCCTCTTCAATCCATTTCAAGAAGTTGACGATGTAATCGGCAATCCAATATGAAATAAGAAATAAGATAATAGCACCCAGCACGATTCCCAAATACGGCGATGTCAGCCATCCAGGTTCAGTAAGCCCCAATAACATAAAAATATCCGGCATGTACAAGTAACCCGCTGTACCACCTGTAATGATGAAAAACAAATGAACGATTTTTTTCAGCAAAAATATCACCTCCTAAACATATTATTACCGATAACCGTAAAATAATAACCATATTTTAGAAATTGCATCTTGGTGAAAAGCACCTGTAAAGGGATTTCTCGTCAAGCGTATCCGAGTTCGTGCTACTTTTGATAAATAGTATATAAATTCCCAATTTAAGAATAACATACCCTTATAAAACAATCAATTAAGTCTATTTACCTTCCTAAGCCTGCCGCCAATGCCTCCTGGACAGAATCGACACCGATGATTTCAATTGATTCAGGTATTGTCCATCCTTCCAAATTTTTTCTTGGACAAACCACCCGTTTAAATCCCAGTTTAGCTGCCTCCCGCACACGCTGTTCAATGCGGGATACTCTTCTTACTTCACCGGTTAAGCCGACCTCCCCGATAAAAATGTCCTCCGGATTGGTCGGCATGTTGCGAAAACTGGAGGCAATGCTAACGGCAATCGCTAAATCAATTGCCGGCTCGTCCAGTTTCACGCCACCGGCTACCTTGATATATGCATCTTGATTTTGCAACAATAGGCCAACCCGCTTTTCCAGTACAGCCATCAACAGCGGAATACGATTATTATCGACTCCCGTTGCCATCCGCCGTGGGTTGCCAAAACTCGTCGGTGAAATCAATGCTTGGATTTCTACCAGTACCGGTCTTGTACCTTCCATGGAAGCAACAACGGTCGAACCCGCTGCACCTTGAGAACGTTCTTCCAAGAATATCTCGGATGGGTTGAGAACTTCACGGAGTCCTTCTTCCTTCATTTCGAAAATGCCCATTTCATTGGTGCTTCCGAAACGGTTTTTTACACTGCGCAAAATGCGGTACGTATGATGTCTTTCACCTTCAAAATAAAGTACAGCGTCCACCATATGTTCCAGCATCCGCGGGCCGGCAATTGCTCCTTCTTTGGTTACATGCCCGACGATAAATATCGGGATGGCGTTCGTTTTGGCTATCCGCATTAATTCCCCTGTGCACTCGCGTACTTGCGATACACTTCCGGGTGCACTGGTTACTTCTTCACGATAAATTGTTTGTATGGAATCAATCACAACAAAAGAAGGCTGCAAGGCCTCAATTTGGTTAGCGATATCAAGTAAATTTGTTTCTGACAAAACATATAAATTGTCAGATGCTATTCCTAACCGATCTGCCCGCAGCTTGGTTTGTCGTGTGGATTCTTCTCCGGAAATGTAGAGTACAGACAATTCCTTTTGAGCGAGCTGACTGGAAACCTGTAGCAAAAGTGTCGACTTGCCGATACCTGGATCACCGCCAATTAAAACAAGGGAACCTGGCACAATTCCCCCGCCCAAAACCCGGTTAAATTCTTTCATGGTTGTCGTAACGCGGGGTTCTTTTTCGGATTTAATTGCCGAGATTTTCTCAGGCTTGCTGGAATACTTTGGAACACCAGCAAATGCATGCCGAGATTTAGCACCGGTCATCTGCACTTCCTCCACAAATGTATTCCAGTTTTGGCAGCCGGGACATTTCCCCATCCATTTCGCCGTTTCGTACCCGCATTCCTGACAAACAAATTTTGTAGAACGTTTAGCCAAAAGTATTCTCCCTCTCAGATATGCTCATTTAATAGAACATGTTTCTATTGTATACGAACTAACAACCAGATAGGTTACAGCAACCTATCAATTCATTTAAATAATTCCATTGTTTTTCCACAAAACGAATTGTTAATAACAAAGACGTAAGCGCACTTACAGGCTAAAAGCGCGACGTCCTGGGGCTACGATTACTCGTCCCATCAAAAAATTATGGGGCTACCATTACTCGCCCACCGAAAAGCACTGGGGCTGCGGTTACTTGCCCCATCGAAAACCTCTTGGGACTGCGATTACTCGTCCCACCGAAAAGCACTTGTTAGTTGCTGGGTGCTGGAGCCGGACGTGGCTGTCGCTGAATGTGATATTAACACAGCTTGAATGTTATACTTTTTTATAACCTGGTGAAAAAGCTGGGGAACCCCCAGCTTTTTGCCCAATGAATGACCGACATCAAGCGGTCTGATGCTTCGGCAGAACTGTATATTCTCCTTTGTTGTTCAACCCGATTTTAACCGTTTCGCCTTTGCTGATATTGCCTTTTAATAGTTGTTCAGACAGCATATCTTCAATATTCTTTTGAATGGAACGGCGCAGCGGTCTGGCACCATATTCGGGTTCGAAACCTTCATTGGCAATTTTTTCGATTGCCTTATCTGTAATCGTAAAGTGAATATCCTGATCCTTCAACCTGTTTTGCAGCTGATCAATCATGAGTGAAACGATTTTCTTCATATGTTTTTTCTCCAGGGAATGGAAGACGATCGTTTCATCAATACGGTTGAGAAATTCTGGGCGAAATGCCTTTTTCAATTCGTCCATCACTTTGGTACGCATATCGTTGTAATCTTGATTCTCGTCATCCAGCGTGAAACCAACGTATTTATTGCGGCGCAGTTCACTTGCTCCGACATTGGAGGTCATAATCAATACTGTATTCCTGAAGTCAACCAGACGCCCCTTGGAATCTGTCAGTCTGCCATCTTCCAGCACCTGCAGCAAAATATTGAATACATCCGGATGTGCTTTTTCCACTTCATCGAGCAGGACGACAGAATACGGTTTTCTGCGTACTTTTTCTGTCAACTGGCCACCTTCATCGTAGCCGACATAGCCCGGAGGCGAACCAACAAGCCGGGAAGTTGAATGTTTTTCCATATACTCCGACATATCAATGCGAATCATTGCATCCTCATCGGCAAACATTGCTTCTGCAAGTGCCCTGGCCAATTCCGTTTTACCAACACCAGTTGGCCCAAGGAAAATAAATGACCCGATTGGACGTTTTGGATCTTTCAGCCCCGCTCTTGCCCGGCGTATTGCAGTGGAAACAGCTTTGACTGCTTCATCCTGGCCAATAACACGTTCGTGCAGGACCTCTTCCAAATGCAGAAGTCGTTCGCTTTCATCCTGTGTCATATTGGACACTGGAATACCCGTCCAGATAGATACGACGCCTGCGATATCTTCCTTTGTTACTTTTGAATCGGTTTGCCCTTGTTGTTCTTTCCATTTATTTTTCGTTGTTTCCAGTTCTTCGCGCAGCCGCTGTTCGTTGTCGCGCAATGATGCTGCTTTTTCAAACTCCTGGCTTTGCACGGCTGCGTCTTTTTCCTTGCGAACTTCGGCAAGTTTTTGTTCCAAATCCTTCAGGTTCGGTGGAATGGTATAGGAACGCAAGCGTACTTTCGACCCGGCTTCATCAATTAAGTCGATTGCTTTATCCGGCAGAAAGCGATCTGTGATATACCGGTCGGAAAATTTAGCCGCTGCTTCAATTGCTTCATCGGTAATAGTTACACGATGATGGGCTTCATAGCGGTCACGCAGTCCGCGAAGAATTTTAATTGTTTCTTCTACGGATGGCTCATCGACTTGGATTGGCTGGAAGCGCCGTTCCAATGCCGCATCTTTTTCAATGTATTTTCGGTATTCATCAAGGGTGGTTGCACCAATGCATTGCAATTCCCCTCTGGCAAGGGATGGTTTCAAAATATTGGATGCATCGATTGCCCCTTCTGCTCCGCCTGCACCAATTAATGTATGCAGCTCGTCAATGAACAAAATGACATTGCCTGCTTGGCGAATTTCTTCCATTACTTTTTTCAGACGGTCTTCAAATTCACCACGGTATTTTGTTCCGGCTACGACTGTTCCCATATCCAATGTCATTACGCGTTTGTCACGGAGTGTTTCAGGCACTTCATTTTCAATGATTTGCTGTGCAAGTCCTTCTGCAACTGCCGTTTTTCCGACCCCTGGTTCTCCTATTAGGACCGGGTTGTTTTTTGTTCGGCGGCTTAACACCTGGATAACCCGTTCAATTTCTTTGCTTCTTCCAATAACGGGATCGACATTTCCTTCTTTGGCCGTCGCCGTTAAATCTCGAGCCAGTGAGTCTAATGTTGGTGTATTTGCGTTTGTGCTCTGTCCACGGTTTTGTCTGCCTGCTTGTGTTTCATTACTACCGAGCAGTTGCAATACCTGTTGGCGTGCTTTATTTAATGACACACCTAAATTATTCAAAACACGTGCAGCAACGCCCTCTCCTTCACGAATCAAGCCAAGCAGAATATGCTCCGTACCAACATAGGAATGACCCAGTTTTCTTGCTTCATCCTGGGAAAGCTCCACCACTTTTTTCGCGCGGGGAGTGTAGTGGTATTGAATGCCCTGCATGGATGGTTTGCCAACACCAATTAGCTTTTCTACCTCTTCCTGGATTTTTTCAACTTCCAATCCCAATGACTCAAGCGCTTTGGCAGCTATTCCATTGCCTTCGCGTACCAAGCCTAATAAAATGTGTTCCGTACCAATATTATGGTGTCCAAGCCTGACTGCCTCTTCCTGTGACAGTGCAAGCACTTTTTGCGCTCGTTCTGTAAAGCGTCCAAACATCATATGTTTATCTCCTCCTGGGTCAGGTTCAAAGCAAAACCTGTTATATATTCATTCAATATGGCACGTGAAAATTCCTGCTTTTCAGTATGGAAAAACATGCTAGTCTTCCTCTCCCAACCGTTTCCTGATCAAAGATGCACGTAATATATCACGTTCCTTAGGGCTCAATGTGTTTTTTGCATAATGCTGCAAAAATCCCGGTTGAATCAGCACGGTCAATTCATTCATTGCATTGCGGGATACAGTGTCTATGATGTTTAAATCGACTCCAAGGCGTACATTCGATAAACACCGTGCTGCTTCTTTGGATTCCATAATCCGGCTGTATTTCAAAATACCATAGGAACGGAAAATACGGTCTTCCAAGTTTTCCCTGGACTGCTTTAAAATGTATTTCCTTGCATTGCGTTCGTGTTCAATCAACTGTTTGACAACCCCTTGCAGATCGGCGACGATGTCTCCTTCCGACTTCCCAAGTGTGATTTGATTGGAAATTTGAAAGAGGTTACCAATTGATTCGCTACCTTCACCATAAATCCCTCTGACAACTAGACCGAGCTGGTTTATTGCGGGAATCATCTGATTCATCTGTTTTGTCATGGCCAAGGCAGGCAAATGCATCATTACCGATGCACGCATTCCCGTACCAACATTTGTCGGACAAGCGGTCAAGTAGCCTCTTTTTTCATCATATGCATAATTTATTTTTTCTTCCAGCCAATCATCCAGTGCAAAAGCCTTCTCCAATGCTTTTGTTAATTGAAAGCCGGGATAGTACAGCTGGATGCGAATATGATCTTCTTCATTGACCATGATGGATACTTGTTCGTTTTGGGAAATGAGAGCAGCTGCAGATTCCGGTTTTCTGGCCAGCAGTGGGCTAATTAAGTGCTTCTCAACCAAAACAAGTTTTTCCACAGCGGTTAGATCACGAATCGAAACAAATTCAAAATCATCATACGTTTCAAAAGACTGATGCGCATATTCTTTCTGGAAAAATTCGCGTATTTTTTCCAATTCGCTGGAATCGGCAATTACCGGAAAAACAGCGTCAGCAAAATTTCTTGCCAACCGAATACGGCTGCTGATAACAATATCGCTGTCTTGCGCATCTTCTCTCATCCATGGGCTAATCGCGTCATCCATAAAGCGTTGTAATGTCATGCATCATCACCAGCTTCCTTGTCCGTGCTGTCTGCAATTTTTTGCAGCTCTTTAATTTTATCTCGTACTTCAGCTGCTTTTTCAAAGGCTTCTTGTTCAATCAGTGACTGCAATTGTGCCTTATATTGTTCAAGTTGCTTTTTCACATGTAAGTTGCTGCCTTGCCTTTTCGGTATTTTCCCTTGATGAACCGTATTTCCGCTGTGAACACGCCGAAAAATCGGGTCCAATTCCGCTGCGAAGGTCTCGTAGCAATCGGCACAGCCGAATTTTCCAATTCGCTTAAATTCGGAAAATGTCATATTGCATGTAGGGCATTCCAGCTCCTGGACATCTTGAAATGCCTTTTGATGGCTGCTGCTTACACCGGCACTATCCAAATTGAATAGTCCGGTCAACAAATCGTGCAGTGAATAGCCATCTGTTGGGTATGACATATATCCCTTTTCTTTGGCACACACTTCACAAACGTAAATCTCATTTTTTTGGCCATTGACAACCTGTGTGAAATGGAGTGTTGCCGGACGCTGGTGGCATTCCTGGCATTCCATAGCCTCTCCTCCTTACCTCATTTGTTGACGGTACTGTCTTATTTATTTAAATACTTTAAGATGGTAAGCATCTTTGTGAAAATCCGTGACCTTATTTCATCGCGGAGTGGAAGCTGGAATGCCAGAGTATCACGATCAAGTGCGCTTAGCATTATTTTTGCTTCCCTTTCTGTTATAATCTTTTCCTCCAGCAACCTTTCCAAAACATCTACGGAAGCCTGCATGGATACAGAAGGTTGGATCATATCAATAATTTCATCCAATAGTTCATTTTTGCTTTGGTGTTTGATGCGGATAATTCGAATATACCCGCCGCCACCCCGTTTACTTTCCACGTGATAGCCTTTTTCCAAAGTAAAACGCGTATTGATTACATAGTTTATCTGTGAAGGGACACATTGGAACTGGTCTGCAATTTCGCTTCTTTTAATTTCAATTACATCTTTGCCTTTTGCCTTTAAAATTTCTTTCAAATAAGCTTCAATAATGTCGGAAATATTGTTACTCATAGTAAACACCCCCTTCATGGATGCTCCATAAAATGCAACTGTCCTGTTTTGACTTTGACTATCTTTGACATTACTATTATTATACGGCAAAAACTTGCAGATGCCAATCATTTATATATTATTTTAGACAAAATAATGGCATTCGAAACATGAAGTGAATTTCCTATCGTTCGCACTGCAGTTGGTGGAACATAATAAGATTGATGGCCCGTGGGGATGGCTAAAAAAATCAGTAATCGATTATGTTTTTTATTCGTCAGTTGGTGAGATAAAGCAAGCCGTTCAGACCTTTTTGTCGGAAATTAGTAAAACACCGGAAGCTATCGTTAAACGCCTTTGCAATAAGATGTAAATGTTAAATTCCTTTTATATAATCGTTTTGAAGACCAACGAATTGTAGGAACCGCAATATCCTAAAGTAGGAACCAAACAAAATTTCCCACACAAAAAAGCCAGGATTTTACTCCTGACTTTTTTAATCCTTGCCTGGCGGCGTCCTACTCTCGCAGGG
>NZ_JAROCA010000150.1 GCF_030732005.1 Tigheibacillus jepli
ATACACATTTAAATAAGTTTCGAAGCACAATGAAAAAAATTAACTTTTATGTGTCCTAAATATTGACGTAGATCCAATATACCTTTCTTCACCTAATATTAGAAAAAGGGAGATTGAAAGTGAATGGCAGGATCAATTTATTAAATTTATAAACAAAATTCATCCAAGTAGAAAATCAGTTATTCAGCAATATGTTTATGAAATTGATTATGAAGAAATTAGCTTTTATTAATTTAGATGGAAGATTGTCTTGTTTTATCACTATTTTAATGGAGGTGATTATTACATGAAACAAAATGAATCAAGTTTAACTTCATTAATATCAGCTTTTGGTAGAGCTTACCATAGTCAATTCGATACACCAAAAATTTTTGATGATTTTATAGCTAAAGACTTAATTTCACAAAAAGAATATCATGACATTAAAAAGAATATGGTTCAAGGCATTCAGTTCTTTAACAAAGAAATTGCGAAAAAATATAAAGGTAATCCGGAGGAAATTTTAAAATGGATTACACAAGTTCAGTTATCACCGACACCTTTAGCACGTGCTGCGTATTGCGAAAATGTATTACAAAATGAAATTAAATTTGGGGTAAAGCAATATGTCATACTCGGGGCAGGCTTAGATACTTTTTGTTTACGACACCCTGAATTGGAAAACACTCTTGAAATATTTGAAATTGATCATCCATTTACACAGGAATTTAAAGTACAAAGATTGGTTGAAGTTGATTTAAAAATACCGAAGAATCTTCATTTTATTCCGATGGATTTCACGAAAATATTTTCGTACGAAAAACTTTTTGGGAAGGGCTTCGGATTAACCCCCGTATTTTGGACAATAACACTCTTAAACTAGCTTTTTCTTAAAATTACGCTGTTTTTCTTTCGT
>NZ_JAROCA010000151.1 GCF_030732005.1 Tigheibacillus jepli
GTAATTTTGGCTGTATTTTCTGCCACCATACGTGGTTAACATTGTAACTATTTACACAGGATTTGGGACTTGACTTCCATAATGAATCCGCCAGTATTTCAAGATACTTGCTAGTTTCTTTTTTCTTCAAATGAAATGCTTTTTCCAACCCAGCAGCATGCCCACGAGCTATTTTCTCCAGAAATGCATCTGTTTTTAGATTGTTTGCATCATTTGCATTGTCAATAAAACCATTTTCGGTTAATACTGCAGGCATGGCAGACTCTCTAACCATATGAAGATTGGCTTCTCTTTTACCACGATCACGGAAACCTGTTTGATTGATGACGCTATCATGAATAATGTTTCGCAATTGATTTGTGCGTTTTTTATTATTGTAGTTTCCGTTATAGATATACGATTCAAAACCTGTTCCGCCGCCGGCATTGATATGAATAGAAAGTAGGTAGTCAGCTCCCCAATTGTTGGCCATATCCGTACGGGATTTTAATGGTAATGTTTTATCTGTAGTACGAGAAAGTTTAATGTTACAGTCATCGTATTCATTTTCCAAGATATCGGCAAGTTTTTTTGAAATCTTTAACGTTATATCTTTTTCCTTAAGACCGTTTCCTTGTGCACCAGGATCAGTACCACCATGACCTGGATCAATAAATAGTTTCATCAAATCCTTCCTCCCTCAATATACTTTTGTTTTCTCAAAATATCGCTGTTTTTCTCCGGTTTTCATTACATTATGCTGAAGTGT
>NZ_JAROCA010000152.1 GCF_030732005.1 Tigheibacillus jepli
TTAAATCCTTAATGAAAAGGGGGTTGCAATTACCAAAATTAGTAATCTCAGATGCCCATGAAGGACTTAAGGCAGCGATCCAGGAAGAATTCCTTGGTACAAGTTGGCAACGATGCACAGTACATTTTTTACGCAACATCATGGAGACAATGCCAAGAAAGAACACAGCAGAAGCTAGACGCCATTTAAAAGAAATATTTAAAGCTCCAACGGTTGAGATATCCAGAGCACTTAAAGATGAATTCATTGAGAAATATGAGGGTGACAGACGATTTGAGAAGGTAATTAAAACATTGGATGAGGGCTATGAAGATGCCATTCAATTTTACGCTGAACCGGCAAATACTCATAAACATATCCGCACAACCAACACATTGGAAAGGCTAAATAGTGAAATCAGAAGAAGAGAACGCGTCATTCGGATATTTCCAAATGAGGATTCTGCTTTTAGATTGATAGGTGCTGTACTAATGGATTTGGATGAAAACCTTGATAAGGGAAATAAAAGATTTATTTACGGGCAAAACCAATAAGTCTTACAAAATCACAAAGCACCCTAAAATTACTGCCCTTATTCATATTGGGTAATTTAAACTGAGATAATTTGACATGGAGCCTCCAGCGAGCGAGATTTCGAAAGCCAGAAGCCAGGTGAAATACAACCTGGCTTTGCCGAAATAGGCTATCACGCTCGCCCCTCCATATCAAATTGTGGATCCGCGTTAATTTATCCTG
>NZ_JAROCA010000153.1 GCF_030732005.1 Tigheibacillus jepli
CTCCAGTTCTCTTTTGATTCTTGATTGGCGATTTGAAAACCAATAATTTCACGTTTATTTTCTGTGTTGACACCCATCGCCACATAAACAGCTTTTGAAACTACTTTGTGGTACTCACGAACTTTAATATACATGGCATCCACATACAGATAACGATAGTATTGATTATTCAATGGCCTGTTGGCCCACTCTTGAACAGCGGGCTCCAACTGTTTCGTTAAATCGGAAACCATTGATTTGGAGACACTCTCACCGCAAAGCTGTTCAACTACTTTCGTTACTTTACGAGTTGAAACGCCGTTAACGACCATTTCAATCATAGACAGCAGAAATGCCTGATCGTTACGCTTGTACTTCTCAAAAACATCTGTTGAAAAGTTGCCGCTTCTTGTACGTGGTACCTTCAGTTTGATTTTTCCAATGTTCAAAACGAAATCCCTGGGATAGTATCCATTTCTGTAATCGTGACGTTCTGCGTCCCTATCGTGGGACTCATTCATCATATATAGGTCTCTTTCCCTCTCCATGTACTTATTGAGAATAATAACGATCGTGGACTTAAGCACATCATTTAAGCTGGATTGCATTATACCTTCTTTCAGTTTTTCAAAATCTAGTGTAAAATTAAGTTGGGTCATCATCAATTCCTCCTATTACGATATTTTGTGGT
>NZ_JAROCA010000154.1 GCF_030732005.1 Tigheibacillus jepli
TTTTTCGAACTGCCAGAACACATTGTCGCGGATGCAGGATATGGCAGTGAACAGAATTATGAAGATATTATCGAGAATAGAAATCGAACGCCACTTATTACATACAATCAATATCGAAAGGAAAAGAAAAAGAAGCATAAGAACAACGCTTTTCATGTAGATAATTGGGAATATAATGAGGACGAAGATACCTTTTTGTGCCCAAATGGACGGAAAGTACGATTTAGCTATCATTCCAAACGAACAGACAAGTACGGATTCACGCGTGAATTTAAAGTGTACGAATGTGAGGACTGTTCGGGCTGTCCACTCCGCGATTTATGCACGAAAGCAAAAGAAGGAAACAACCGAAAAGTCTACATGAATGAAAAGTGGGAGTCCCAAAAAGAATATGTACGTACGAAGCTTTCAGACGAGAAAACTGGTGAAATTTACGGAAAACGTAAAATTGACGTAGAACCAGTGTTTGGTTTCTTGAAGGCTAATTTGGGTTTCACTCGTTTTTCCGTCAGGGGGAAACAGAAAGTGAAGAATGAGTTAGCCTTTGCATTGATGGCGGTGAATTTAAGAAAATACGCCGCCATCCATACCAAAATCGTGCCGGGAGAAGAAAAAAACATAA
>NZ_JAROCA010000155.1 GCF_030732005.1 Tigheibacillus jepli
TTTTGGGGGAAAATTAATTTTGCGTAATCCTCAATCCTATGTCCTGCTTGAAGTTTGAGACATCGCAATTACCTCAGAAGTGAAAGGAATATTCCAAGATGGAGAATACGTCAGAACAGAATTAGTCAATCAACCTAGTGATATTACCATCCAAGAGTCGTTTTTTGAATGCGTAGAAAAAGGATTCAAACGATTACCACTTGCCATGAAGATTTTTTGTGGCGCTGCGTGTGCTGCTATTTGGACAGGTGCAGGCGCAGCTGCATGTGCTGGTTGTATTGCTGGAAATGGTATTTTTTGCTAACAATGATTCAAAAGCCAGACCGGAATTACCGATCTGGCTTTTCTTTTGATAAAAAGTTACTAGCAATTATTAAAATTATACCCACTATGACTAGCGTCCAACTTATCGTATTGGGAATGTAATCAACAATATTAAGTACATCTATCACCCCGAATGCAAAAAGTATAACACCAAAAAAATTAAGTGTTTTTTTATTCAAGTCACTACCTCCTCGTACTAAAATAAATATAGTTGATAAACAAGGGATTAACCCTTGGGATATCAATGATCTATTGCTCTTT
>NZ_JAROCA010000156.1 GCF_030732005.1 Tigheibacillus jepli
CAGGCAAGCAATCTTTTGTGGCACTCAGTCGGAAGTTGATCAGAATACTTTTTGTCATAGGTACTCGTAATTGTGCATTTGATGAAACACGTATGATGAGGGATATTCCTCAATTGAATACGTTACAGGAAGCAGCTTAATAAACACACGAAAAACAGAAAATACGTTGTCTATTATCCAGATTTATATCTATTACATTTGAAGCACGGATTAGCCGGTCGATATTCACTCCGTTAGGGCATAGACCCACTTAGAAAGCATTTCCGGCATCCACACATGGTAAGGTCGAACGAAGGAATGTACGCGCAAATGACGCCGAGAGAAATGGGAGGGTCCACCACCATGTTCCATGTGGAGATCCAAGGTGCGATCATAGGGAAAAAGAATACCCAGTTTTTGGAAAATCAATCACTAGGTTTATTAAGACAGATGGTCCATTTCCAAAATTATCCTATGTAGGCAGTATATTCCTAAACTTATCAATACACTTCAGCATAATGTAATGAAAACCGGAGAAAAACAGCGATATTTTGAGAAAACAAAAGTATATTGAGGGA
>NZ_JAROCA010000157.1 GCF_030732005.1 Tigheibacillus jepli
ATTAACTTTTCATCCCGGCGTTTCAATTCATAGGTAGCCAGATGATCCAGAAACATACGATAGGTCCAATCTTCTGACTCGGCCTGTTGAATCAGAGAGGGCAAATAATCCGCCGTCTCTGATAGCCGTAACGTTCGAAACTGTTGCTGTAGCTGTTCGAGGGATGTTGTCATACCGTTGCTCCTTTCAATACATCCAGATATCGTGCCAATTCCCGAGTCTCTGGCTGCGTATCTAGAAGCGAAGAGTCAATATCATGTAATGCTTTGATTTCTTCATCCACATGTTTTGATTCACCCTGTTGTTGCTGACGTTGAATGAATGCCAGCACATCGCTATATTCAGTGGCACTGTATATGCCGCGTTTGACGCACTCCCGCAGTGCTTCATCCCTGTCAGCCTGGGCAGCTGCCTTGGATACCTTTAAAACGATTCCCAACTGATCCCGTATATAACGTGGGTACCTGCTATGAATCTCTTCCAAAAAACTCATAGCTGTTTCTTCGTCCGTAAAATACGACGAAACAGTGGCTATGTACGCAGTTATACCTTT
>NZ_JAROCA010000015.1 GCF_030732005.1 Tigheibacillus jepli
GATATTTTGTGGTGAAACATTGTATATAGGGTTTGATGATTGACCCTTTTCTATTTACACAATTATACGGACTCAATGCTATGAACGACAAAATGAAGCCAAAATCACCAGAAATGTCGCTCATCCGTATGGTGAACAACGAAATTCTAGAAGTTTAGCTTTTATGGATGCCTACATTTATTTTTTGGTGGTATATTTTGCCCCTTCTTTACATAATTTTTAAAATCCATAATAGTTAAGAACGAGCAAAGAAATTTTCAATAGATTTACAGGATAATTTGGCGTATAATAGATATGTTTTTGAAAAAATTTACATTCAGTGTATATTTTAAACTTATAATGCAAGGAGAATTGATTGTGTGGTTCGTTTTTTCTATTTTAACTGCTCTTGCATGGGGCGGTGCTGACCTTTTTTATAAAAAGGGAACAGACAGTGATGACAAATACAGCCATTTGAAGATTGTTGTAATGGTTGGTTTGGTGATGGGTGTCCATGCCACAGCCTACATGTTTATCAAAGGTGTTGATTTTCATCCATTTGACATGGTATTTTATTTCCCGGTCTCATTTTTCTATATTTTGTCCATGACGATTGGTTATGTTGGCCTGCGCTATATTGAACTTTCGATCGCGTCACCGGTGCAAAATTCCTCCGGTGCCGTGACGGCATTATTGGTATTTATTTTCTTTCCAACGGAATTAGGAGTAGCCCATTTTGTCGGCATTGCATTGGTAACACTGGGTATCATGGGAATTTCCGCATTGGAGAAAAAGGATGAATTAGAAGCAAGAAGATTGACGGATCAGCCATTGGAGAAAAAATATCAGCTTAGTTTTCTAGCTATCGTGTTTCCGCTACTCTATTGCGTCATTGATGGGTTAGGCACCTTCGCAGATGCTATTTATCTTGATGAAATGAAGCTAATCAGCGAAGACAATGCTTTGCTCGCTTACGAATATACATTTTTGATTGCGGCAGCTATATCCTACATTTATCTGAAGTTCTTCAAAAAAGTGGATTTTCATATTTTTAGAGAAAGAGATAAAGGATCAGCAGCCATTTTGGAAACAACTGGGCAATTCTTTTATGTATACGCGATGGCAAAATATGCGGTTATTGCAGCACCATTAATTGCTTCTTACAGCATATTCTCCGTTATCTTGTCACGTATTTTCTTAAAGGAAAAACTGTCACCAAAACATTATATCGCGATTGCGGTTGTTATGTTTGGTATTGCACTGCTTGGCTTAGCAGATGAATTATAGGGCAGGGTGAGACTGGTCCTGTCCCGAAAAAGACATGTTAAAAATCGAGACAATGTTCCCTTCGTCTTGTCCCGGCTTCTTCTTTTTCAAACAGCCATACGTACTGGGAATTTCAACGGTCCCAAAATCAAAGTGCCAGTAACCGACACAATTCTGAATTGTATCGGTTACTGGCACTTATTTTTAACCTGCAAAGGCGATAATGCCTTCTTCATCATCCAGTTCAAGTTTTATTCCGGTATATGGATCCTCGCCAAGAAATTCCTTTAACCACATCCGCAAAGCATCAATCATCGTTCGATCGGTAATAATTTGACTTCTGTTCGCCCAGTAAATTTCCGCTGAGAAACCGTGGTCATCATCGTACATTAACTGGACTTCCACTTCCTCAGGCTGTATCTGTTTTTTTCGAGCCATATACACACATAGCGCATTAATAATATCCTGTTCGGAGATTGTCAGCCTCGCCATGGGTTCGTGTCTTCCTTCTTTTTACGTTTAAACAAAGATATGATTTTACCAATAATGGCAATTAATACAAAGAGCGCCAAGATATTGACTGCAAATCCTAGCATCGCGCCGAAAATTCCCATATGTCCCAGCAGTCCACCGAAAAGCAATCCCGCAAGTCCGCCAAGCATTATTCCTTTCATCAGACCACCCGAACGAAACATGCCGCCTTTATTCGGTTTAGCGGTTGAGCGATTGTTGTTGAAGGAATTTTGTTTCTTGTTTTGAAAATATGAGTTATTACCTTTGTTTACTTTCCCATTAAAGTTGAATCCTCTTTTTCCGGACATATAGGATCTTGCTTCAACATTTACAGAATGGTCCTGAAATACGTACGTTCCAATTGGACCAAAAATTAATGATGCCGTAATCAATGCTGTGATAATTTTTTTCAATTTGTCTATCCCTCTTTTTCATTAAATTTTTAAATTATAATTTAATTATACAGGATTTCATTAATCAAAGTACAGCGATAAGTTTGACTAATTTTGACATTCCTGTGAAAAAAGTCACAATCATGTCGTCTGATTCATCAGCCAAAAAATTTTGGGCAGGCCAAAGGGAAGATCTGACTGGTGAAATGATCAATCCTGGATATACCGGGACCATAGACTACCATAAGGAACAAAAATACGGCTTTTGATCGCTTGTATATCAGTAATTTCGGCGGAAAGGTCCAAACTGCAAATAGAAAGCGAATAACTGCAAATAGAACGCTATTTTTTGCAGCTTTTATGGACACTTTGGGGACTGTAGTGTTTGCTGCAGTAACGCTTCTTATTATCACAATTTTGCTAAATGTCATTACCCTGATTGTGATAGAATAGCCAGGTAGGATAGTCAAAAAATTCATGTTGTAGGTGAAAGGAATGTAACTGAATGATTCCCATCGTATATGATCAAATAAATGGTTGGGGAAAAGATGATGATTTCTTCTTATCCCTTTTAAAAGAAATAAACGCGAAACGAATTGCTGATCTTGGCTGTGGTACTGGAAGGCTGACAATTCATTTTGCTCAAAAAGGTTATCAAATTACAGCTATTGATCCGAATCAAGAGGCGATTAACAGTGCCAAAAGAAAAGAATTTGCAGATAAAGTAACATGGATTGTTGGTGATAGTGGAGATTTGAAGCCGGAAGCTTATGATGTTGTCATCATGACAGCAAATGTGGCACAGGTATTCTTGACAGGTGAGAGCTGGCGGCAAGTAATCGCAGATGCATATCGAGCGCTTCATCAAGGTGGACATTTCATTTTTGATACACGTAATCCTTTGGCAAAAGAATGGGAAGAGTGGAGATACAACCCCTGATTTTGCAATTCACCCTGTCAGCGGCGACCAACTTGAAATGATAACAGACTATGATGGTTATGAAGAAGGGGTTTTCACTTTTTATGAAACTGTTAAAATCAGTAGTACCAGGGAAATATTGGTGCGAGAAAAAATGCAATTGAAATTCAGGACATTGGAAGAAATACAGCATACATTGGAACAAGCTGGTTTTTCGAAGGTCAAATCATATGGAGATTGGGAATTTGAACAAGCCAGTGCAGCATCTAAATCATTCATTTTTCACAGTGTGAAATAATTGCCATTGGAAGGAGTGATTCTATGACCGATAAAGAAAATCCCGAAGAACGAAGGGAAAGGATGAGGCAAGAGGAATTGAAGAAGAACCCCACCGGTAATGTGAAAGATGCTTTTCACCGTACCAATAATGGTAGTCTCGTGGATTTGGTAAATGGGTTGGGATGGAAAGGTGCCAGAATATTAGTTCTTATCCTTTTATTAATAGTTATCATATGCTTGGTTTTCTTTCGTTAATCGAAAAGTCGTTTGGAATTGTAAACTATAAGAACAAAGATTTTTTTAAGCGAGGATGTTTTTTTGAAGAAAAGATATAAAATTTTAATTTTAGCTTTTGCTGTTATTTTGTTGGTCATTGGATATAGAAAATATTGCTTCTCATTTAGTAGCCTGGGCGAAGGTACATATTTCAAAGGGCCGATTGAGTCCCCCCACGGGAGATATACAGCCGATTCATATTATAAAAATTATGGTGGTGCAGCTGGCGGCGCGGTGGTATGGGTTACAATTACTGACCACCGTAATGATAAGACCACAACCATATATTATGGCGATGGGAAGGATAACTTCAGGATCAAATGGAAAGACGAAAACAATATTTATATAGAAAACGATGATGGACCGGACTATCCCGAATCTGATAGGAGTGCAACATTAGAGGTCGGAAAAGAAATCTATGATGAAAGTGGCAGGGCGTGTATGAGTTGGCGCATGAAAGATGAATACGAAACATGCTATCAACACGAATGATGAGCATGCCAAGGGCTCAATCACGCCAACGGTATGTGTCGGGTTTTGGATATATAGCATTGCAACTGACAAAGGTTAGCATGGGGATAGGAAGTGAAATGAGTGACATTATTTCTTAATAAAAAATTAGCTTATCAAATAGAAAATGATGTAATAGAAGGTAACAAGGAATTGATTGAAGCTTGGAACACATCTGGATTTGGTACTTCGGTAGAATCTCTTGAATTAGCAAATGCGCTAGCTGTTTATGGAGGAACGGACTGTCCGATCAACGAGGCAGTCGGTCTTGGGATGTCGTCTCCAGTTGATGAAGAGACCTTAGATGAAATAGAGCATTTTTATCAAGCCCATGATCACCCAACTGTTATTAGGGTGTGCCCGTTAGCTCATCCTTCACTAGTCGCATTAACCAAAAATCGCGGTTATGTGTTAAATGGCTTTTCTTATCGTTGGGTTCTTGATCTGGATGCTTGGATTCCCCCGATGAAAGAAGCAGATCCAAGAATACGTTTGGCTGATCAAGATGAGGAAATGTTTTGGGTTCAGGCGATTGCAGCAGGATTTGCTGATGCAGATCATGTACCCGATAGCCAAAACCTTGATTTGGAGCGTGCATTTTTTAAAATGCAAAGCAGTCTTCCAGTTATTGCCTTTGAAGACGGGAATGTTGCCGCAGGTGGTATTCTAGCAATAGATAAGGATATGGCATCTCTGTTTACCACAAGTACCCGGCTTTCTTTTCGAAAACGAGGATTACAAAAAGCAATTATTGATTGGAGACTGCGTTTTGCTAAAGAACGGGGTGCACGAATTGCTACTATTGAAACAGATCCTGGCTCTGACTCTCAGCGAAATGTAGAAAGGGCGGGCTTTCAGTTAGCATATGTGACAGCAGAGATTATAAAACCTGGATAATTTTTTTCATTAGTTGATCAATAGTATAGTACGGGGTGCAAAAATAAACAGTGAAAAGCAGCTGGGATTAGGAACGAAATGCATCGTTCGATGAATTAAACATGTGCTATTGTTCACTTAAAGCGGGGATCAAGTGCATGTCAACAACCACCGCATTCGATCTCATTGAAACGTGGACTTGAAAGTGCCCCTGTTTTCTAGCTTAAGTCCTTTGCGATACTTTGGGTATTGTTGAATTGGAAGATAAGTCTAGGTTCAATCCAAACGACCGAAAAAGGGTAGAGAAAATGGCTGGGAAAAAGTGAAAAGCAAAAGGGTATCGAAACTGAGCAAATAGGCATTAGCGATGGAAGGTGATTTTCAAGTCGTTTCGAAAAAAAACAGAAGGAAAACAGCATTTCCCTTCTGTTTTTTCAAGTTATAGAAGTGGATAAAACCAAACCAGGTCAAGAAAATATACTTTCAGCAACAATCGCACTCGCATTCAGGATGCTGCACCAAACCGTCATTTGCCAATAACATTTGCTACTGCATAAGCATCCACGTCTATTTCGGGTGTTTTTCCTTGTACCATGTCTGCTAGCATTGTTGCAATAAATGGACCGGTTGTCATGCCGGAAGCGCCAAGGCCGTTACCCAAGTATAGTCCATTAATCCCTGGAACAGGCCCAAAAACCGGTAGGAAATCCGGTGTGAAGGGCCGGAATCCATATTTTGCCTCCAAAATTTCGGCCTCCTTCAGACCGGGAGCGAATTTGAGCGCTTTGGAGAGCACATCCTGCATGGCACCGGCAGTAATACGTTTATCGAAAGCCACATCGTTTTCATGACTGGCACCTATGACAAGGTGGTCATCGAAACTGACAATTGACTGTCCACTTGGCGGCAGGACAACCGGCCAGCTGCTTGTATCCAACTGTGGCATTTGCAAATGTAACAGCTGCCCTTTTTGAAAACTGCCCTGAAAAGAGATGCCGATTTCTACAAGGAGCGCACGCATCCAAGCGCCATTGACAGCAATCACCGCATCAGATTGGATCGATTGGTCATTCACTTTTACTCCATGGACCACATCTCCGACACGAAGTAATGCTGCTTGCCCATTGATGGTATGTGCGCCATAGTGCTGTGCCGATTTCAACAGACTGCACACCAATTGACTGCCATCAACGCGTGCACCCCCGGCAATGTGAACAGCACCGTAAGATTCTTTCAATGGAGGGAAAAGTGCTGTTGCCTGCTGGGGACTTAGTAGTGATATGTCGCCAATTTCCGGGGCATCTTCCCGGCGATTAAGTGCCATTTTTTGGAATTCCTGCAATTTTTCTTTTGAATTCCGCAAAAATAAAGCACCGGTGCGCCTGTAGCCCGTGTGTTGCTGTCCGTCCTCGGCCAACTCTTTCATAAGCTTGGGATACAATCTTGCTCCCTGTTTGGCAAGTTCATACCAAGCCTTATTGCGCCGCTTGGATAACCAGGGGCAAATGACACCGGATGCCACTTGGGTTGCCCGCCCGGCGATTTGCTGGTCGATGACGGTGACTTCCACGCCGGCTTTTGCCAATCTATATGCCGCGGTGGCGCCAAGGATACCGGCACCAATGATAATTACTTTTTTCATATGTTACAGCGTCCTTTTAAAAATGTTGCATACATGTAGTTTGTTCAGTATAAAAATATCTTCCCAACCTATGATAACGGAATGTAAATGAATGCGCAAAAAAGCTGCGATGGTGAATGATAGTTTGTTTTAGCCACTATTGGGAAGTGGTGGGCAAAAAGGAGTACAAACAACGTGACCTCGTGGGGTGAGTAATCGCAGCCCCAAAGTGCTCCAGTTTGACCAAAAAGAAAACCTTCCAAATCTATAGGAAGATATTTCTCTGTTTTTCTATTGGGTTGAGTCGGCAAAATTTTTGCATTTAATCGGCAAAATATCTGTTTGCGCTCAATGCATCAAAATACTGGAGCTTCATACGTATCTCCCTAAAACAGCCTCTTCAAATAATCATTCATAAACATCCCATCCGAATCCAGTTGATTTCGTACCCCTACAAAATCAGGATATTTCGGATAAGCCTTCTTTAACCGCTCCGCTGTCATGGTATGCATTTTTCCCCAATGCGGCCGGCCATCATAATATTGAAATACTTCTTCCATTGCATCAAAATAGGGCTGGAATTCCATGCCCTTGAACATATGGACCGCGATATAAGCGGAATCACGCCTGTATGCCGGACTGAGCCATATGTCGTCACCTTTAACATAGCGGCATTCAATCGGAAAATGAACGTGAAATTTCTTTTTTTCTAACACGTGTTGCACGTCTCGTAGCGCATCGGCCATACATTCTTGCGGAATACTGTATTCCATTTCATAAAATTTCACTAGTCGTGGGGTAGCATAAATGGTGTGGCTGTCACCAGCTTCTACACTGTTTGGGATGCCAAATGCCGAAAGATGACTGACAGATTTTGTCAACCTCGGCTGCATCAGGCACATTTTAGACATGACCCAAAATAAACCGTTTTCCATGACGAGTTTATTGAACACGCTCGCTTTTCTGTCCTGTAATCGATTGTCGCCGGTACTATTCATCTGCTTGACCTGTACGGTACCTGTATATGGAAAATAAAAAAATTCAAAATGGCGGTTGTGCTTCATTTCTTCCAATCTTTCAAGGCACACATCGAGTGACATTTTTGATGTCTCACAATATAATTGATGGGCTGGAATGACGCGCAGTTGCACTTTGACGATGATGCCTAGCATGCCGAGTGAAACAAGCGCGGCATGGAAAAATGCAGCATTTTTATCAGCACTGATCTCCATTAATTCTCCGGAAGCGGTGATGATGGTCAACATGGTTACTTGGGTGGAGATACTGCCAAAATCAATTCCGGTCCCATGCGTTCCCGTACTGATGGCGCCGGCAATGGTTTGCACATTAATATCTCCAAGATTTTCCATGGCGTATCCCTCTTGGAAAAGCAATTTACCCAGATCTTTTAACGTTGTCCCAGCCCAAACAGTTACAAGATTGTTTTTTCGATCAACGCAATCGATGCCGGATAAACGATCAAGTGAAACGAGTACCTCCCCGGTTGCAACAAGTGGTGTAAAAGAGTGCCCAGCACCAACTACGCGAATTCTTTTTCCTGACTGGCGGCAAGTACCCACAAGTGCAATGATTTCTTGCAAATTTTTTGGATGGCGGATCGATTCCGGATTGCTCATGACTGTTTCTGACCAGTTTTTCCACTTATGATTTTTTATAGAAAACATTGATGATCCCCCCTATAGGTGCTGTACGTACCAACGACCTTGCCTTCTTGAATTAGATAAAGTTGATGAAATCGCTCACATAATTCACCAGCTTTGCTGTGCCGCATGATGATCGGGTCGCCATGTTTCAATGGAGTATCTCCACGGTAAAAAATTGGTGTTTGCACCTCGCCGGCACCCTCGTTGGCAATCAATTTGGCACCTTCAGGCAAATATACACGAGGTTGTTTGTCATCACCTGTAGCACCTGAACCGATATATCCGCCGCCAGTGCAAGTATAAATATTCGGGGCAGGAATTCGTGTGATTTCAATCGCAAAGCCAACCGCCGGGTGAAATTTGAATGCTTGATAATAATCGAACAAACCGGGGTTGAAAAAACCGGATCCCACGGTGACCTCTGTTACATCATCTTCAAGCGATGTTTGGTGCAAACTGCCGGTCCCGCCGCCATTGACAAACCGCAACTTGACGCCCATTGCTTCTATATCCGCAACAATATTTTGTCGTTTTTGCGTTAATTGTTTGGTAGAGTTTTTCTTTAACAACTTTATCAGTTTACTTTTTACTTTCTGATTCGGGTCATTATCGGTCACGCCTGCAATCTGTGCTTCATAACCCATCACTCCGTCAATTTGCAAATATTTGGAGTGACAGACCCGCTGGACAATTGCCATCGCATGTTCAGGCGTTTTGATAGGGGAACGGTGTACACCAAAATGTAGCCCGGGATAGTAGCTGGAAAGATCAATATCGATACAGATTAAAAACGTGCAATTTTCCCCTTTGGCAACTTTTTCCAATTGATCGATGTGCTCAACCGAATCAATCATCAAGGTGATGGTTCGATTTTCTTTTCTAAGTTCGGCAATCTTTTTTAAATAATGCGCATCCCAGACAGGGTAGGCGATTAAAAGATCATCGAACCCTTTTTCATTTAAATACACAGCTTCATCAGCAGTAAAACACATCACTCCTTTGAATACAGGCGAAGCGTCCAAAATATATTTTAAAACAGAAACGCTCCGAATGGACTTACTGGCAATACGGATGTTTTTCCCGTTGCTTTTTTTGGCAATATCCCGGATGTTTTGCTGCAGGATATCGACATCCAAGAAAGCACATGGTTTTGGTATGCCTTGTAATGCTTTTTGATAATATTGGTAGTCAGGCATGTTAGCATCTCCTTTTAAATTTGGATGCGGACACTATATTCATAATACCATTATAATTTGTATAGTAGGGAATATTCTGTATGGTGGTTTTAAATTTTCACTGGTATGGTTTAAATTGACCACTTTACATATACCTGCTTTTTCCCCAAAACAGCTCGTACCAAGTATTGAGGGCAAAGATAAGGAGCAGTTACATTCAAAGGATGCTGTGGTACTAACTGACAGAATCGAGGAATCGACCTTGCCTTGTAAGGTAGATATCATGAATCTATCGAAAACAGATGCTGGCTTTCGTGAAAAAGTGACCAGGGAGGGGATTGTATGGAGAGATTGCAGGAAAGAGTGAACCGCCCACAATATAAAACAATCATGCTGGTAAATTTGCATTTCTCCACCTCAATCCTTTGTATTTCCAAAAACAAAAGTATACAATATATTTAGACTACCGAAATAAAGGGGAAGTGGAAAAGATGCAAAATGAAATTTCAGAAGATATGATTAATCATTTCACGCAAAAAGTACATGAAAAACCGGAAAATGAAGTAATTATGCACGCTATCAAGAAAAATGGATTACAAGCAGCAACAGAAAACGCTGCGTCATCGATTGCAAATAGCCATGTATTTTCCGATGAATTGGAGACAGGCAAAGCTTTTAATCAGGAACAAAGCGGACGTTGCTGGATGTTTGCTGCATTAAACACCTTCTCGCATAAGCTCAATAATTTATTCAATCTTAAAAACTTCGAGTTGTCGCAGAACTATGTGAACTTCTGGGATAAATTTGAAAAAGCAAATTATTTCTATGAAAATATTTTGGAAACAGCTGATGAACCGCTTGATAGTAGACTCGTAGCCTGGCTATTGACGACACCGCAGCAAGACGGCGGCCAATGGGATATGCTGGCCTCCCTCATTGAGAAATATGGTGTGGTACCGAAAAAAGTGATGCCCGAAACCTATCATAGCAGAAGGTCCCGCGAATTAAACCATCTGTTAAATGCAAAATTACGCAAGGATGCCATTCAGCTGCGCAAACTGCATCAAGAAGGCAAAACAGCTGATTTGCAACAGGTTAAAGCCGATATGCTGTCCGAAGTATATAAATTGCTTGTTTATACACTGGGCGAGCCACCAAAAACATTCGACTTTGAATATCGTGATGAAGATAACGAATTCCATCGTGAACAAAACTTGACGCCGCAAACATTTTTTAAAAAATATGTCGGTGTGGATTTGAATGATTATGTCAGCATCATCCATGCACCTACGAAAGATAAGCCGTATGGTAAGACGTATACCGTGCAATACCTTGGCAATGTAGTTGGCGGAACACCAATCAAATATTTGAATGTCGATATGGATACGCTGAAAAATCTAGCTGTTAAGCAGATCAAAGACAATGAAAGTGTTTGGTTCGGCTGTGATGTCGGCGAGGATTCCGAACGAAAAAGTGGCATTATGGATACGGCACTTTTTGACTATGAAAAAGCGCTGGGCTTTTCCGCACACATGTCAAAAGCAGAGCGTCTTGATTATCATGACGGTATGCTGACACACGCAATGGTATTGACCGGAGTCAACCTCGTAGATGATAAGCCAAACCGCTGGAAGGTCGAAAACAGCTGGGGTGAAAAAGTCGGCAATAAAGGTTATTTTGTGATGAGTGACGATTGGATGAACGAATATACGTATCAAATTGTGATAAATAAAAAATTCCTTTCCGAAGAGTTGAAAAAAGCCTGGGAACAGGAACCGATTGTATTAAAACCGTGGGACCCAATGGGATCTTTGGCTTTGATGAAATAAGAATGGATGTAAATCCAGCTGCCTGCAGAGTGAAGATATCACTTGGCAGGCAGCTTATTTTTTTATATACCATGGAACAAGCTCACAAGTTCAGAAATGCAAATTTTGTACTTTGAAAATTGCAGGCTAATCATAATGAAAACGATGGATTGTAATAGAAAAGTATTGAGGATTGATGTATAATTGTTACAAGATTTGGTATAGGCTTTAATAGTGTTGAGCCTATGATGCGATTGGAGTACAAGGTCGCAGTGTACAAGCCAATGGATATAAAATTTGATAATGAGAAAGAATATAAGGAATTTATCAAATGGGCAGATGATAAGGTTACGAAGAACGAAGCCGGAATGGACAAGTTGAGAAAAGATAAAAGTCCATGATTGAGGAAAAGGATGCCAAGATCATGCCAGTAAAAACAATAAGTAAAAAATGATTTGGTCAACATCTCTGAGTGAAGAAAACATGCGGGATGTTGACTTTTTCAATAGGTGGAACCAAAGTGGAACGATTTCAAAAGGATGAAAAAATAATGCCTGCCGACCACATTTTTATTTCTATGAAGATAAAAATGTTGGTGCAACTTCAAATAGGAACTGGTATTCTATAAATAGAAGCAGCAATTCTGCAAATAGAATTACAATAACTGCAAATAAAAACCAAGAACCTGCAAATGGAAGACGCTTGTCCACAAATGATTGGTTATGAAAGAAAACAGAATTTATCCAGAGCAACAAAAGAAAAGGTAGAGGCATTGTAACGAGAATATACTATATGTGCTAAATGGAGGTGGCTGATTTGCATTCATCCCTATGAGGAAAGCTATAAGATTTTGGAAGGAAAAACTGGACGGGCAGAAATCATATTGGTCTGTGAAAGACATATCCCACATGGTGTATGGGATTATGTTGACAAAAAACAACCATTCGTCAGTGTTTTAAAACAGGACAGTAAAGATTTAATTGCTTCCCATGCTTATTTGACATTGCAACGTTGTGAATTGGCCTAGCCTAATGGAATCCAAAGGACAAATGGTAGGGTGGAAAATGGTATTCGGCCGTGTTGAAAACAGTGAACAGGGGAACTTAATTGAAATAGGATATATTAGTGGGGAGTTAAGCCAAATTCTTTGAATTATAAACAATTGAACCTTGGTTGGTTTTATGCCTTCCAGGGTTTTTAGCATAATTATATTCACCATCCAAAAATATTGTTGTTTTTTTTGAGAGGCTGACAAGGCAATTACAAAAACCCTAGTAAACAAGCCGCTAATCATGTGAAAGCATAGCACGTTTTCTGAATTACACAACTTCTCCGTGTCGATCGCATCCCTATTGACATTTTTACGAAATAGGAATAATATATTCTTTGTTGACAGAAAGCATGCCAATTGCTGCGAAAGTAGTTTAGTGGTAGAACACCACCTTCCCAAGGTGGGGGTCGCGGGTTCGAGTCCCGTCTTTCGCTCCAAATTCGGGAAGTGGCTCAGCTTGGTAGAGCGCCACGTTCGGGACGTGGAGGTCGCAGGTTCAAATCCTGTCTTCCCGACCATTCATTTACATATCATTTATTACATATGGAGGGGCCTTAGCTCAGCTGGGAGAGCGCCTGCTTTGCACGCAGGAGGTCAGCGGTTCGATCCCGCTAGGCTCCATCTTTTAAGGCGAAGGTATTTTACCTTCGCCTTTTCGCATCTTTAGGATTGTGCGGTCAGAATCCTCTGTATTTCAATGGGGAGATGAATGACCGCCTTCTTTGCACTATTTGAATGACTATATGTTTATACTGAAAGTTGTATGGCTATTGATTATAAACAAACAATATTGTACACTATATGTATGAAAAACAAACCAAATCTTAAACACGCTAGAACTTGCGTATATAACGTGAACTATCACATTGTATGGTCTGTGAAATATCGTAGAAAAATTTTAACATGTGAAATTGAAAAGTATCTAAAAGAACTTTTTCAGGAAATTGCAACGGAAAAAGACTTTGAAGTCGTGATGATGGAGGTAGGTGAACAAGATCATATTCATGTATTTGCTTCTGCCCATCCTAAAATAGCCCCTTCCTACATTGTCAAAATGTTAAAGGGAATATCGGGCAGGAAACTATTTTTACAATTCCCCGAAATTAAGCAAAGATTATGGAAAGGACATTTATGGAATAGTAGCTTTTATATTGAAACAGTAGGTTCCATTAGCGAAGATGTTATAAAAAAATATATTGAAAAACAATCAAAAGGAGGTGAATAAATATGATTCGTGCTTCTTATTTTGTATATAAACCGAATCATGAAACAAATAAGATTCTATCTCAATTAGGCTATGCGGCAAGAAAATTATGGAATGTCGCCAATTACGAAAAGCGTAACTGGACAAAGGAAAGCGGTCAGCCATTTCCTAATTGGTATGAACAGAAAAAGAGGCTAAAGGACAATTTTTGGTATAAAAACTTGCCTTCTCAATCTGCCCAGGAAGTGTTAAAGGTACTTCAAGAATCGTGGAAATCCTTTTTTGAATTAAAAAAGACAGGAAGAATCGAAAATCCAAAGCCCCCACGATTCAAACAAAAGAATTTTAATGTAAAGTTTTTGAATAATGGATTTCGAGTCGAAGGGAATAGACTCAGATTATCTATTCCGGCAAAACAAAAAGCCTATCTTCGTGAAAAGCATGGAATTCAAGCAAAGTTTGTCTATATCCCTGTTCCGAAACACATCCAAATAAGTAAAGTGAAAACAGTCGAAGTGATACCATTAACCGATGGAGAATATAAAATCATCTTGGCACAAGAACATAAAAATGTATCAATCAAAAAGAAAAGCAAGAAATTCATGGCGATTGATATAGGTATTGCAAATGCTCTGACTTGTTATGATTATCAAGGACAATCTTATATCATATCAGGGAGACAATGGCTTTCTGTTGAACGATACTTTCATAAGAAAATAGCATACTATCAAGCTATTTCTGACGCTCAGCAGTCAGCGAAAGGAATGAAGCATCCTAAGAAGTCTAAGAGGGTCTTGCAATTATATAAGAAAAAGAAATCCCAAACCTTTCACATCCTCCATTGTATGACCAAAAAAGTGATTGACCTCGCTGTGCAACAAGGCGTTGAAACCATAGTGATAGGAGATATAACAGGGATTCGTGAAGGTAACCTTCTTGGAAAAACCACCAATCAAAAATTCCATGCCTTACCTTACCGTAAAATAATCAAAATGATTACCTATAAAGCAGAAGAAAAAGGAATTTCGATTGAAAAGGTTACAGAAGAATACACTTCGCAAACTTGTTCCATTTGCAAACCAGGGCCTTCAAAAGAGCACGCCATCAAAGCAAACCGCAAACACAGAGGTCTATATGTTTGCGGAGAGTGTAAAACGATGATTAATGCGGATGTCAATGGAGCAATCAATATCGGCAAAAAGTATCTGAAAGAGCTAAATGCTCAATCAGTAGTGGTGTTGGACACGCCAACAGTGTATACGTTCAACGGACAGCAGTTCGTTGCGTAGAACTGGAAGCTTGCCATTTTAATGGCGATGTAGTTCACATCGACGGCATTTTAATCGAATGAAACTTTTGATTTTGGGACAAAGTAAGAACTGAATTCTAATGATGAAAAGAGGTTCAGTCCATGTCTGAAGAAAACAAAAATCGAGAAAAAGATAAGAACAGACAACGTAATGTGCGCAAATATGACACCACGCCAAAAGGAAAATATGATGAAGAAATTGCCGAGGATACGGAATTCCTCAATTTGGATAATAAAAAGAACAAAAGAGCAGGCAGATAGCGGGAGCTCATCCACTGGATGGGCTTTTTATTTTGCGCAAAAAGGTGTTATCGCAAATAAAAGGCTTTATCAGTACCCTTTTGGCAGTGATTGAGTTGCAATAGGTCACTGACAGGCTATCCCCAATCCTCCCTTCCAATCTTTGACACATCTTCGTATAAAAATTATAATTAATTCAATAAATTGGCTATTTATAGCGAAGGGGGAAACTGAATGTATCCTGAGAAAAACCTGCACGAAGCATATGCCCGACAACTGGATGAGCAGGATGATTTAAAGCGATTTCGTGATGAATTTTATTTACAGACGGGTAAAATTTATTTGGATGGCAATTCACTTGGGCTGCTGTCAAAACGTGCAGAAAAGTCGCTTATGGAGCTACTTGAAACTTGGAAAACATTTGGCATCGATGGCTGGACAAAAGGGGACCATCCATGGTTTTATATTTCGGAACGCTTGGGAGAACTATGCGCACCACTCATTGGCGCAAACCCGGAAGAAGTAATCATTACGGGATCGACAACAAGCAATTTGCATCAGCTCGCAGCAACTTTCTACCAGCCAAAGGGGAGAAAGACTAAAATGCTGGCGGATGAATTGAATTTTCCAACGGACATCTACGCTTTAAAAAGCCAGCTTGAAATACACGGATATGATACAAGTCATCTCGTTCGAGTTAAAAGCGGGGATGGACAGACCTTGCAAGAAGAAGATGTCATTGCAGCCATGTCAGAGGATGTTGCATTAATCGTGCTGCCAAGTGTTTTGTACCGGAGCGGGCAAATACTGGATATGAAACGTCTGACAGAAGAAGCACATGCCCGTGACATTCTGATTGGTTTTGATTTATGCCATTCCATAGGGGCAATCCCGCACGCACTAAGTGAATGGGGGGTTGACTTTGCCTTTTGGTGCACGTATAAGTACCTGAATGGCGGGCCTGGTGCCGTTGGTGGGCTTTATGTCAATCAAAAGCATTTTGGAAAAAAGCCTGGTCTTGCCGGCTGGTTCGGATCAAATAAAGAGAAGCAATTTGATTTGGAGCATGATTTCCAAGCTGCCGATACCGCGGGAGCATATCAGGTTGGCACTCCGCACATTTTAAGCGCCGCACCATTGCTTGGATCATTGGAAATGTTTCATGAAGCCGGTATTGAAAAAATCCGTGCCAAGTCATTGCGGTTAACGGAATATATGATGATGCTGATTGATGCGGAATTAAGTGAATATGATTTTAAAGTGGCTAACCCATCTGAAGCCGCAAAAAGAGGCGGTCATATTTATTTGGAACACGCGGAAGCCGCTCGGATATGCAAAGCTTTAAAAGAAAATGGCGTCATCCCGGATTTTCGTTCGCCAACTGGCATCCGGCTGGCGCCTGTAGCACTATACAACACATTTTCCGATGTCTGGCAAACGATTCAAACCCTTAAAGCGATCATGCAGGAAAAACGATATGAAAAATTCACCAATACACGGGATGTTGTCGCTTAAGCGTCAAGTTTTACACTTAATGAATGCGGTTACAAATATTGAAGCAGGGGGGATATACAATGTCCGATCATTCCTTATCCAAGCTACACCAAAGGCTGGAAAAAGAAACAGGAATTCATACGGATTTTCAAAAAAACATGACGTATAGCGAATACTTGCAGCTGGATAAAATTTTATCCAGCCAACAGCGCTTGTCCAATCATCATGATGAGATGCTGTTCATTATTATTCATCAGGTGAGTGAACTATGGATGAAACTCATGCTGCATGAACTTCAAGCAGCAATCGTGGCCATCGAAAAGGATGATATGCAGCCGGCCTTCAAAATGCTTTCACGGGTAACCAGGCTACAATCACAGATTATTCAAGTTTGGGATGTCTTGTCGACAATGACACCGTCTGAATACTTGGAATTTAGGGAGTCGCTTGGCAAAGCATCCGGTTTTCAGTCGTATCAATATCGCCTGCTTGAATTTGCGCTTGGATATAAAACAAGGCATATTTTGAAGATCTATGAAAAGGATGAGCGCATTCATCAACTCTTGGAAGAAGCTTATCAAAAACCAGGTATATATGATGTATCGATTAAAGCATTGCATCGGGCCGGATTTGCAATCAATCCAGATTTGTTGACACGTGATTTTTCAAAGCCGTATGATAGGGATCCAAGTGTCGCCAAAGCATGGAAAGCTGTGTATCTGGATGTGGAAACATATTGGGATTTATATCAGCTTGCCGAAAAGCTTGTGGACATTGAAGACTGGCTACAGCAGTGGCGGTTTCGTCATATGACTACGGTAAAACGAATTATTGGTTTTAAAAAGGGAACAGGCGGTTCAAGCGGGGTGAATTATTTGAAAAACGTACTGGATCACAGCTTTTTCCCGGAACTGTGGGAGCTGCGGACACAGTTATAGAAAAAGAAAAGAAAGAGGCGATGGGATGAATAATAAAAATCAGTGGTCGTCCAAATTTGGCTTCATTATGGCCTCGGCTGGCGCAGCGGTCGGATTGGGAGCGATTTGGAAATTCCCTTATATAACAGGCATGAGTGGTGGAGGAGCATTCTTTATTATTTTTGTTATTTTTACGGTGCTGATTGGCCTGCCGTTATTGATTTCCGAATATATTATTGGCAGGGGAGCGGGGGCTGAAGCGATCAGCGCATATAAAAAGCTCGCACCGGATAGTTTATGGGTGTGGGTGGGGCGCTTTGGGGTACTCGGTTGTTTTTTGCTGCTTTCTTTCTACAGTGTTGTAGGAGGATGGGTTATCATCTATACTGGTTTATCGATATCGGGGAATATGCTGCAGGAAGGAATCGATTATGCAAAGACGTTTGGTACGGTGACCGGTTCGGCAGGAATTACAACGTTGGGTCTGCTGCTGTTTACAGTGATTAATGTACTCATTATTGCGCTTGGCGTGCGGAATGGAATTGAAAAAGCAAATAAATATATGATGCCGCTATTATTTCTGTTCTTCATTATTTTGGTTGTGCGCGCATTGACACTTGATGGAGCGATGGAAGGTGTAAAATTCTTCCTGGCACCCGACTTCTCGAACATCAGTGGTGAATCACTTCTTTATGCACTCGGTCAATCCTTTTTCGCGCTGGCAGTCGGATTCTCTTGTTTGGTTACATATAGTTCGTACCTAAAAAAAGATGTCAGCCTGACGTTTTCTGCCGGATGGGTTGTAAGTATGAACATATTTGTTTCGCTGCTCGCAGGTTTGGCTATTTTCCCGGTTGTTTTTGCTTACGGCTTTGAACCAACGGAGGGACCAGGGCTTTTGTTCATGATGCTGCCTGCTGCTTTTTCGCAAATACCGCTAGGTGGCCAGTTTTTAAGTCTCTTTTTACTGTTATTCTTGTTTGCAACGTTAACTTCCTCGTTTAGTTTATACGAAATAATTGTTGCTGCGTTTACAGCAAAAGGCACAAGGTCACGAAAAAAAGTCACTTGGCTGACAGGTCTTATCGTATTTGTAGCGGCCATTCCGGCTGCGCTATCCTCCAATTTACTTGCTGATTTTACGCTGTTTCATAAGAGTGTATTTGACGCGACAGATTTTCTAGTAAGTAATATCATGCTGCCGGTTGGAAGTTTTCTAATCGCAATGTTCATTATCCACAGAATGGATCAGACGCTTGTAAAGGAAGAATTTTTTCTGGGCAGTGCTACCAAAAGCTTCTATTATAAACTATGGCGCATTTTGATGACATGGGCAGTGCCGATAACGATTGTCATTGTTTTTTTGAACATGCTTGGCATATTTAAACAAGAATGAAGGAAGTGATTACGGATGAATCAATCAAATTGGATAGATATTTCCCAACCCTTGAGTAAAGCTGTGCGGACATGGCCGGGCGATGCACCGTTTTCCTTTGCTTTAAGCGCGACAAAAGAAGAAACGGGATCCGTTAATATCGGCGAATTAAAAATGAGTGTGCATACCGGGACACATATCGATGCTCCTTTTCATTTTGACAATAATGGAAAAAAAGTACATGAATTGAATCCGGCAATTTATATCGGCAAGGCGCGTGTAATAGATGTCACCGGGCATGAGCGCATTGGCAAAGCAGAGCTTGAAACATTTTCGCTGGATGGCGTCAAGCGGCTGCTTTTGCGCACCGAGAATCATAATGATCCGACCGTTTTTCCGGAAAAATATGCCGTGCTTCGGGACGATATCGGTCCGTACTTAAAGGAAAAAGGGATCTTCCTGATCGGTCTGGACAGCCCATCAGTTGATCCGGTTGATAGTAAGGAACTGACTGCCCACCATGCACTGCATCAAAATGGTGTGTACATTCTAGAAAACATCATGCTTGGTAATGTAAAACCCGGTGACTACGAGCTAATCGCCGTGCCATTGGCGATAGAAGGTGCAGATGGAAGTCCGGTTCGTGCACTGTTGAGAAAGGGATAAGACATTTTCTGTGTTATAAGAAAATAAAATTCAGGCTGTATAAACATCACTTTTGGGTGACAGCCACGTCCGGCTCCAGCGTCCAGCAACTAGCAAATGGTTTTCGATGGGACGAGTAATCGCAGTCCCAAGGGTTTTGGGTGGGGCGAGTAACCGCAGCCCCAAAGTGCTCCAGTTTGTACGTTGCTAAACGGGCACTTTCGCCTTTGTTCTTACTTGTAAGGTGTGTAACGTGTGAAAACATTCACACGTTACACACCTGCTATGATATACTATTACATAGGATTGTAACGAAAGAAGCAAAATGAATAAAAAGGCTGTTCAAAAAGGCCGGTAAAAATAACACTTCGACAGGGGGATCTTCCGTGCCTGTTTTCTCGGCACATAGAAGATTGCTAAGAGTCGATGTTTGGCGAGTAATCCAGTCATAGGTAGTTGCGGTTTTAGCTGAAACGATCCTTTTTATCCGTTTTTTGAACATGTACTGAAAGAACGTTGGGGGTTTTTTAATGTCCTATCAGGATGACAGTCTGGCATTGCATACAGACTTATATCAAATTAATATGGCAGAAACTTATTGGAAAGATGGCATACACAATCGCAGGGCCGTGTTTGATTTATATTTTAGAAAAAATCCGTTTCACAATGGCTATGCTATTTTTGCCGGCTTGGAAAGGGTCATCTCCTATATCCAAAACTTCCGATTCAGTGAGTCTGATCTTGCATATTTAAAGGAAGAAGCAGGATATGAGGAGGCATTTTTGGATTATTTAAAGACGGTAGGGTTTACCGGAAATATTAAATCAGTTTGTGAAGGAGAAGTTGTTTTCGGAAACGAGCCGTTGCTGAGGATAGAAGCACCGCTTGCAGAAGCACAGCTGATAGAGACGGCATTGCTCAATATTGTGAATTACCAAACATTGATTGCAACCAAAGCTTCACGGATCAAACATATCGTTGGCGACCAACTGCTCATGGAATTTGGAACAAGACGTGCACAAGAAATAGATGCTGCAATTTGGGGGACACGCGCTGCGTTCATTGGCGGATTTAACGCAACGAGTAATGTCCGGGCAGGCAAATTGTTTGGTATTCCTATCACCGGCACACACGCGCATTCCATGATTCAGGCCTACCGGGATGAGTACAAAGCATTTACGAAGTATGCCCAGTCACACAAAGATTGTGTATTCCTGGTGGATACCTATGATACACTTAAATCTGGTGTGCCGAATGCAATTAAAGTAGCGAATGAATTTGGCAAACGCATCAATTTCATTGGAATTCGCCTGGATAGCGGTGATATTGCCTATTTGTCCAAAGAAGCAAGAAAAATGCTTGACGAAGCAGGCTATCCAAATGCAAAAATATTTGCTTCCAACGATTTGGACGAATCGACCATTTTGAGCCTGCAAGCACAAGGGGCAAAAATTGATGCTTGGGGAGTCGGTACAAAATTAATAACCGGCTATGACCAGCCGGCTTTGGGGGCAGTTTATAAACTCGCAGCCATCGAGGATGAGAATGGCAAGATGCAGGATACAATAAAAATATCCGGCAATCCGGAAAAAGTCACAACTCCGGGCATGAAAAAGCTGTATCGCATCGTCAATAAAAATAATAAGCGGGCAGAAGGCGATTATATAACGCTTGAGGCGGAAAAACCGGATGAAGAGAAACGGTTGAAAATGTTCCACCCCGTACACACGTACATTAGTAAATATGTGACAGATTTTGATGCACAGTATTTACATCATGATATATTCGTTGATGGAAAACTTGTTTACGAATGCCCGGAATTAAAAGAGATTCAGTCGTATGCCAAAAAGCAACTGGATTTATTTTGGGAAGAATACAAAAGAACCATTAACCCGGAAGACTATGCCGTCGATCTGAGCCAAAAAACCTGGGATAATAAGATGGAAAATATTAGGAAGGTACGGCGAAGTTACAGTTAGCATAGTGGTGTAAAATTAACTGTGATAGCCTTACTGCGAAGAAAATAACAGCCATCGTTCAAACGATTTGTTTGGACGATGGCTACTGTTGGTTATCTGTAATGATTACTTTCAACTAAGAAAGAACGGTGGTTGTGGTGAATGACCGGCCGGGGAGGGACACGGGGACAGGTTCACTGTCCCGGTAAGAAAGCAGTAAAATCTGCGAGAAACTAGCTGAGAGAAAGTCTGTCATGGTAAAAAATCGGCAAAAATCGTGAGAAACTAACCGAGAGAAGATCTATCACGGCAAGAAATCAGCAAAATATGTGAAAAACTAGCCGAGAGAAATCCAGTCATGATTAGAAATCCTAAAAAACGAGGGGGATTTTCCGATAAACCTGCAAACTAAAAACAACCACAGAAGCATCCATTTTGACACCCCCGCTATCAAAATGGATGCTTCAAATGCTGCTTTCAGAATTTTGTGTTGCTTACAATTTGGCAACTGCTTGTTGAATATTATTTGCATTGGCAATGGCAGAAATCACCGATACGCCATCTGCACCTGCTGCAATAACACTTGCTGCATTGCTCTGGTTGATTCCGCCGATTCCAACTATCGGTAAATCAGGATAGCGATGTCGCAATGTCTCAATCCAGGCCAGGCCTGTAGCTTCCTTGGCATCTTCCTTGGAAGCTGTTGTAAATACAGGACCGGCACCAATATAATCCGCCATGTTCAAAGGACTTCGGGCAGCCTCTATCTCGGTAGAAACAGATAAACCAACTGGCAAATCAGGAAATTTCCTTTTAATTTCTATAATAGGTACATCATCTTGTCCGACATGGATTCCATCTGGACGCAGAATGTCAACTAGAGCAACATCATCATTGATGATAAACGGAATGTGGTGATTGCGGCAAATATCACGCAGTTTTTTACCCAATCTTATTTTTGCATCGCCGGAAAGGGCACCTTTTCCTTTTTCACGAAATTGAAAAGCGGTTATACCTCCTGCGATTGCTGCTTCTAATATCGTTGCAGGATCCTTGCCATTGCAATTTTGGCTCCCCATTATAAAATATTTGCGTAGCCAGTTTCGATCAAATTTCATTATTTGCGCTCCTTTCCAAATCGGACACCTTATAGGAGAGCGCATCGATGAAATGCGGCAAAAAGGTGCCGGATCCTTGAATAAGAGAATGTGAAGCTGCAAACGAGGCTGCTTTTCCGTAAAATTCCAACGCTGTCTGCAGCTGTTCCTTTAGGTTGTAAGGGGTAGTCAAACAAGCTGCGATGATAGAACCGAGCAGGCATCCGGATCCAGTAATTTTTGCCAGCAGCGGATGTCCGCTTTCATTTTGCATGATTTCCTCATCAACACAAAAGTAGTCTGTTTTGCCGGTGATTACTGTGGCTGTTTCGAAAGTCTGTGCAACCTTCTTGGCGATTTCAGCCTGATTGCCTTCTCCCCGAATGGCATCTACGCCCTTGACTTCCCAGTAAATTCCTGCCAGATGAGCCAATTCACCTGCGTTACCTTTAATTACCGTGCATGTTACATTTTCAAGAATTTGATTGACTGCAGAACTTCGAAATGGTGTTGCTGCCACGCCGACCGGGTCAAGTACAACCGGTATACCTTTATCATTGGCCGCCTTGCCCGCTGCGATCATTGCTTGTAAATCGGTTGCAGTTAAAGTGCCGATATTGATGACAACCGCATTGGCAACAGAAGCCATTTGATACGCTTCCTCATCAGCTTTGGCCATTACTGGTGAACCGCCGAAAGACAGCAGCCCATTTGCGGTGAAATTCATTACCACCTGGTTGGTTAAATGGTGAATAAGCGGCTGTTTTTTGCGGACATCTTCAATGATCTTTTCATTCATTGTTAAACACCTCTTCTCTGATAGCCCAATGATTTGTTGGGCCAGCCCCATGTCCGATATCAAAAGAATGACGAATGGCTTGGGTTACAAAATATTTTGCTTGTTTTACAGCGTCCATTAAAGAAAAGCCCTGACTTAAATAGCCCGTAATTGCAGCTGAATATGTACATCCGGTGCCATGTGTGTTTTTTGTTGCAATTCGCTCGGATGCAAATCGATGCATTTCCTTTCCGTCGTATAAAAAGTCAACGGCTTCTCCTGATAAATGTCCGCCTTTGACCAAGGCTGCTCCGGCATGGTAGTGATGGACAAGCAGTTCGGCTGCTGTTTGCATGTCTTCAAGCGTTTGAATTTTTACATTCGTTAAAAACTCAGCTTCAGGAATATTTGGTGTTACCAACGCGGTTAACGGCAAAAGATGGTCACGTAAAAATTGTCGTGCGTTTTCCGCAATCAATGAATCGCCGCTAGTTGCCACCATAACAGGATCCATCACATAGGGAGCCGGGTTATTGGAAATTTTTTCGGCAATCAACTGCATCATATCAACTGTTGCAATCATGCCTGTTTTAAACGCGCCAACAGGTATATCGGAAAAAACGGCATCGATTTGATCGTCAATCATTTGTAATGGAATATGATGGACGGATTGCACACCGGTTGTATTTTGGGCGACAACCGATGTGATGATAGACATGCCGTAACATTTTAATTCCTGAAACGTCTTTAAGTCTGCCTGGATTCCGGCACCGCCAGATGGATCGGTTCCCGCAATCGTCAGTGCACATGCGATGTTACTCATTTGGTCACCGCCTTAAGTGTTTGATGGGAGATTGCTTGGAATATCTTCATATTTTCTTTCGTATTTATAACCCTCATTGAAATACGCCTCCTGTAAGTAATTGGAGCACGGTTCAGTCCCCGCGCTTATTTGACATAATCCAGACTGGTTTGTTTTACCCTTGACATGACAAATAAACCGATACAGGCTCCGGAAATACTGCTGACAAGAAAAGACGGGACAAAAAACAATGCGCCGAATGAGCTTCCCATGACCAGTTTTGCAAATGGAACGCAGAGCAGTGCGCTGATGATACCTGTTCCGATAATTTCGCCAATGGCAGCCCAATATCTTCTTTTCAAATAGCGGAACAATATTCCCGCAAGCAACGCGCCAATCATTCCCCCCGGAAACGCAAGCAATGTCCCGAGACCAAGCATATTGCGCAGCAGGCCGATCATAAAAGCAATCACCACCGCTGGAATTGGACCAAGTGTTATGGCTGCCATCACATTCACAGCGTGCTGCACCGGATAGGCTTTTGCAATGCCTGCCGGAAACCATAGTACTTGCGAGCCAAGCGTGCCAATTGCAATAAACACAGCCATCACCGTAAGTAATTTTGTCTTATTCACGCGGACCTCCTCCTTTTTGGGGAACCAAAAAAGCCAGGTTCTGCATAGGAACCTGGCTTTCATAAGCTGAAATAGTATAGACATACGTCCGACTACTTCCCTCCGCTGGTTCTAACCAGGTCAGGTTCCAAGAGTCGGAAAGCCCAATTGCTTTCCTCTCAGCCTTACAAGGCACCCCTAGTAGTTTCAAAAAATATTTGATTCCACCTTAGCATAACAAAAGATTGCCAGTTTGCAAAGGTTTTCCTTTCGTTTAGGATTTTAATAAAGGATGACTTTGGTATATACATTCCTCGCATGACATAATAATGAGATAACAGATTGTTACGCCTCTGGAGCTAAATTTGGATAGCATATTGAAAGCGTTTTTGGAATTTTTGTCGAATATTGCGGAAAAGTATTTTTATTCCATTTACAGTTGTGCTATGCTATAAATACTAAAAAAAACAGGGGGGGATTCGATGTCAGATTATACTTACCAAATGTTGGCCATCGTTATTTATCTGGTCGGCATGCTGGTGATTGGATGGTATGCATTCCGTCGTACTAGCAATCTAACAGACTATATGCTTGGAGGAAGGTCACTTGGTCCTGCGGTAACGGCATTAAGTGCAGGAGCCGCGGATATGTCAGGCTGGCTGCTAATGGGACTTCCGGGGGCTATTTACGTTTCAGGGCTGAGCGAGGCGTGGATGGCGATCGGTTTGACGATTGGTGCCTATTTAAACTGGTTATTTGTAGCACCGAGACTGCGTGTTTACACACAGGTATCCAGCGATTCGATAACTATTCCGAGTTATTTGGATAGCAGATTGAAAGATAACTCGAAAATTCTTCGTATCGCTTCCGGTTTGATTATTCTCGTGTTCTTTACGTTTTATGTTTCATCGGGTATGGTTGCCGGCGGCGTATTTTTTGAAAGTTCTTTTAACATGAGTTACCATGGCGGACTATTGCTTGTTTCCACTGTCGTCATTCTTTATACGTTGTTTGGCGGATTTCTGGCGGTAAGCTATACAGACTTTGTGCAAGGATTGATTATGTTTTTGTCCCTTATCATTGTACCGCTTTTTGGATTTTTCCTGACAGGCGGATTTTCGGAAACAGCTGATTCGATCCGCGCAGTTAATCCCGAAGCATTCAGTTTTGTGAAAGGGGTTTCAGTAGCTGCAATTATTTCCTCAGTGGCATGGGGACTCGGCTATTTTGGGCAGCCACATATCATTGTCCGGTTTATGGCGATTAAATCTGTAAAAGAGACCAAACAGGCAAGAAGAATTGGAATTGGCTGGATGATTTTAAGCCTTTTGGGTGCATCAACTACTGCATTGGTAGGTATTGCATATTTTCAGCAGCATCCGGAGGCATCTTTAACTGATCCGGAAGCGATTTTTATCGCACTTGGTCAAATCATTTTCCACCCATTTATTGCCGGTATCTTATTGGCAGCTGTGCTTGCGGCAATTATGAGTACGATCTCTTCACAGCTAATCGTTACCTCATCCGCATTAATTGAAGACTTATATAAAGCCGTCATCAAAAAAGACAATGATGATAAAAAATATGTCCTGTATGGCAGGATCGCGATTTTAATCGTGTCACTTGTTGCCATGTATTTTGCTTGGGAAAAGAATAGTACCATTTTGGATCTTGTCAGTTTTGCCTGGGCAGGCTTTGGGGCAGCGTTTGGCCCAACAATATTGCTTTCTCTGTATTGGCGAAAAATCAATTCAATTGGTGCGCTTTGTGGTATGGTGGTTGGTGCAGTAACCGTTATGGTATGGGGAAGTATCGATGCCCTATCCGGTGCATTGTACGAAATTGTACCAGGCTTTATTTTGAACCTGATTATTACATTGCTGGTAAGTTCGTTAACACATAAACCGAATAAAGCGATTGATAAGGAATTTGATGAAGCATTGGAACTGTTGCATAAAGAAAGATAAGAACAAAGACGCAAGCGCCCTTACAGGCTAAAAGCGCGACGTCCTGGGACTGCGATTACTCGTCCCACCCAAAACCTTTGGGGCTGCGGTTACTCGCCCCATCAAAAAGCTCTGGGGCTGCGGTTACTAGCCCCACCAAAACCCTTGCTAGTTGCTGGGCGCTGGAACCGGACGTGGCTGTCACCCAAAAGTAACGTTCATACAGCCTGAATTTTATACTTTTTTATAACATGAAAAAGAAGTACAAGAGGCCGTGAGATAGGCATCTGTACTTCTTTTTTTGTCACTGGTTAAAGGGCAGGAAACCTCACCGAATGAAGTTTGACTTTATCAGGAAGATGTCCATGAGCCACCGTTGATGTGTATCGCTTGTCCAGTCATGTAGGATGATTCGGGGGCAGCAAGCATTACATACGCCCACGCGTGTTCCGATGGCTGACCAGGACGACCCATCAAGCTGTCTTGCCCAAATTTTTCCACTTGGTCTTCATCGAACGAAGATGGTATTAGTGGTGTCCACACCGGGCCGGGTGCAACAGCATTTGCGCGTATACCTTTTTTGGCTAGGCTGATGGCAATGCTTCGAATAAAAGCTGTAATGGCACCTTTTGTTGCGGAATAATCCATTAATACCGGGTTACCCTTATACGCATTAATCGAGGAGGTACTAATAATTGCATCCCCTTCATGCATATGGGGGACCGCTGCCTTAACCAAATAAAATTGGGAAAAGAAATTCACCCGGAACACCTTTTCAAACTGATCGGTTGGAATTTTTGCAACATCCTCAACGACATATTGAACCGCGGCATTATTTACCAATATATTAATACCGCCAAATGTTTCTACCGTTTTTTCCACGAGATGGATGCAATGTGATTCCTCTTGAATATCGCCGGGGAGCAGCAAACATTGTACACCTTCCGCCTCTACCATTTCTTTGGTGATTTCTGCATCTTCGTGTTCATCCAGATAGGATATTGCTACATTGGCACCTTCCTTCGCATATAAAATCGCCACAGCGCGACCGATGCCGCTGTCCCCACCTGTGATCAGCGCGTTTTTTCCTTTCAATTTGCCTGTTCCTTGATAGTTCGTCGGCTGAGCGGGAAGGGGATTCATTTTCGCTTCAATTCCCGGCTGTTTCTCCTGCTTCTGTCTAGGTGTACTGCCGTTTTGCATTTTACGTGGATCTGTCATATTTCAGTCCTCCCAAGTTGTTTTTCTTATCAATTTATTAATATTGTTTCCACGATATATAAAAAAACAAACCTGGGTGTTCATATCGCGAGCAATGAAACGGTAGATTATAGTAAGATGAATAATGGAAATGATAGCAACGCATGGGATGTGAGAAAATGTTTTTAAACTATAAAAAATGGCTGTTATTGCTTTGCAGTATCTTGATTTTGTCAGGCTGCGGGGCGCAACTTAATGGAATTGGAGATGGGGCAGAAAATCAAACCCACGACATTCAGTCTATTGCCGATTTGCATGATACCTCGCATTTTCGCAAAGGTGCATTGGAACATATTTTTGAAGGAGAAATAAACCGGCGTGGCGATGCGGTTGGGTTTCATTATGATGGCTTGCCGACGAAAAAGGGCGACGTTATTGATGGGACTGAGACGGACCCAAACCAATATGGCGTATATGAAGCGAAAATAGAAGTAGATGGCGTAAAGAAGAAAAGCAATGGCGGCAAGTCTACATTATTTCCGGATGAATGGGATGCCCAACAGGTGGTAGATGCTATCAATGATGCATACGAAGCAAGGACATTTATTTCCGGTAATACATATGAAGGACTTACGAAGGATGGAATGCCGATTCGTATGTATCTTGACCAAAATAAAAAAATCATTTCTGCATTTCCGGTCTATTAAGGGGGGGATTTTGCTTGTATCAATTGAAAGAAATCAGCTTGAAAAATGGACAAACCGAAAGGAAAGTATTGGTGATTGAATTCGATGACCCACAAATGGCGGTAATCGCGGAATTTTTGATGGCTGATGCAAGCTTATTGCATGGTGAAATTGTATCAAATTTTGATCAGGTACTCACCGGCCAAAAAAATCATATCCATACAAACGGTAATCGCTGCGGATTGGAAATTGGCAGGAAAACAACGCATGTATACGACCTTTTGGAAGGAGATGGGATTGACAGCTACCCGGATAAGGAAATCGACACAAAAACATTGCGTGATTTAACAGTCATGTGGCTGGAAAAACTGCAAAAATTTCGCGACCGGGAACATCAGTAAATCTATTAAAATGCTTTTTTTCTGTCTGCAGAAAGTTAAGGGAGGGTTTGGTTGCTTTGACTAAATACGTTAGAGTGTTTATTCTATAATAGAAACAAATCCTAGCTATCTGCCGGATTTATTGTAGAGCAGTAAAATTCCACTGAATTGAAGTTTCACTTTATTCCTGTGGTAATCAGAAATGGAGGTATTCGTTTGAAAGAAATCACAACGACTGAACTTGCTGAAAAAAGGAAAGCAGATAAATCCATCCATATCGTCGATGTGCGTGAAGATGAAGAAGTAGCGCAGGGAAAAATCCCCGGTGCCTACCATATTCCGCTCGGGGAACTTGCGGACCGACAGGATGAATTAGACAAATCAACTCCCTATTTTATCATCTGCCGTTCAGGTGGAAGAAGTACGATGGCCTGTCAGTTTTTAAATGAACAAGGCTTTGATGTAACCAATGTTTCAGGCGGCATGCTTGCCTGGGAAGACGAGGTAGAGTAGCTCCTTTTGTTGTGATGGAGTTGCTGGCTTGAATATGAATGCTTGCGACTATAAGATGACATGGATACATATAAGTACAAACAGTGTCATCCCCAAATAAATATGCAAGTAGCGTTTTTTGACGGATGGCCAAAAAAGGCGGAGCCACCCGGATAGCACCATAAAAACCAATGTGATTCCTGCAAGCAAACCAATCAAAATTTTAGGTGTTTGCAAGGCAAAACCGTAACGCTGCAGCATCAAAAATGCGTGAAATATAATCAAAATAAGCGCAGCGGTTCCTGTATAACGATGAAATGGGACAACTTTTTTGGAAAGCTGGGCAAGCCTGACTTTGACTTTTCGCTTTGGATGATTGCGGATGGTTGAAAACACGGCTTGCCTTGTCCAATTAAACAGGAAAAATAACAGGCCTGCCAAGCCGAGCCATACAGGCAGTTGAATAGAGGAATATATGGCATGTTCAATCAATTTCCAAATAGCGACAAGCAACAAAAAACCATTCAGATAAAACCATTTACTCATATTGACCTCCAATGAATACCATTCTTTTTCCATTATAAGATATTTCATGGGTGTTTTCTGTGATAAAATGCGAGGACAAAATCCCCAAAATAAAAGAATCGTTTTCCTTCAGATTAGGATTACGATTCTTGTGTTTCGTTCGGTAAAGATGGTCTTTTTTCGTTTTTGTTCTCCGAGTGGCCAGGCTCATAAGCGCGTACGGACTGCGATTGAAACCCGGATCTCTTCGCCCCGCGCGGACATATTTTTCTCTGATTTTTTTTGCTTTTGATTTGCTCATCGCTTTACACCCCTTTTAAATGATGAGTATAGCATGGATTGCAAGCAATTTCACGCAAAATTGTTGTCTGGAACGGGACTAGTGCCTTTTTCATATGCTATTGCGAATGAAAAAGGGAGGTTTCCTCATGTATTTTACGAATAGTCCCTATATCATGTGTTATCCTGTTTATACGTATGCTCCTGTTCCTTATCATGGGAATGTTATCAATCCGTCTTATCGGCAATATCCCCCGGTTGATGTTACATTGTTTTCCAAATCCGCGGAATCATTTCACACGTTAATGAATGATGCCAATATCATCGTACGTAAACTTTCCACATCCAAGGCATTCGCAAAGCAAGTGATGGAAGCAGCCCAGGCAGGCAATAAAGAGAGGGTAAGGGAACTGATAGCATCCACAGGCGTAAAAGAGAAAGTGGATGTTGAATATAATCCGGACCAATTAAGACTTTCCCTTACACACAAGGTGGAACAGACGGATTGCTGCAAGTTGACACTGGCATTTCGCTGGCGATAATCTGTAGTGTATGAATTGACAAGGACTCATCCACAAGATATAATTACCTCGAATTCGAAATAATATCTGTCGGAGGGATGGTTTTGTCAAATAATGCTGCGGATCAGCGTAATGTTGATTTATCTTTAAAACTATTTGTCGTATTGACACGTGCTTTGCAGTCAATTGAAAAGCAAGTCGTTCGTGATATAAGAAAACATCACCTGAATTTGACCGAGTTTGCAGTTCTTGAGCTTTTGTTTCACAAAGGATCACAGCCAATCCAAAAGATCGGACAAAAAGTGTTACTTGCCTCAAGCAGCATCACCTATGTTGTGGATAAACTGGAGCAAAAGAAATGGCTTGTTCGCAAGGCTTCACCCGATGACCGCCGTGTCACGCTGGCGCAGTTGACACCAGATGGCAATAGGCTGATGGAGGCCATTTTTCCTGAACATAGCCAAGCGATTAATGAAATCATGGACGTGCTTACAGCAGACGAAAAACAAAATCTAATTGAACAATTGAAGAAACTGGGTTACCATGCCGAAAATATGTGATTGGTCAATTGTCTCGAATTCACTTTATATGGAAGCAGATAAAAAAGGTGGGAATTCAAATGGAACATTCAGCAGGGATACATCATATTTCGGCAATTGTTGGGCATCCGCAAGAAAATGCAGCGTTTTACGGCAGTATTTTAGGTCTGAGACTCGTGAAGAAAACCGTTAATTTCGATGATCCAGGAAGCTATCATTTATATTTCGGGAATGAGGAAGGGAAACCAGGAACAATCATCACATTTTTCCCATGGGTAAATGCCGCTCCCGGCAAAATTGGAGCAGGACAAGTAGGTACAACGGCGTATGCAACTCCGGTTGGAGCGATGCCATTCTGGGAAAAACGTTTGAAAAAGTTTGCGATTGCCTATACGAAAAGTGAGCGGTTTGGCGAAACATATTTGTCCTTTAGGGACGTCCATGGCCTGCAATTGGAATTGGTTGAAAGAAAAACCGGAAAAGATAACAGCTGGTCATTTGGCGACATTACAGCAGAGACAGCTATCAAAGGGTTTGCCGGTGCAACATTGCTTTCAGTGAATCCGGAAAAAACAATACAGTTGCTGACAGAGGTGATGGGATGGAAGAAAATAGACGAGAATGAAGATACGATACGTTTTCAATCGGAAGCCGACATCGGAAATATCCTTGATATAAAGCGCGCTCCGGAACCTAAAGGAAAATTGGGAGCGGGAACGGTGCATCACATTGCCTTTCGTACGGCTGATCAACAGGAACAACTGAATTGGAGAAGGACCTTGTCCATCAATGGTTACGGTGTTACCCCTGTTAAAGATCGGAAGTATTTTACTTCTGTATATTTTCGCGAGCACGGAGAAATCCTGTTTGAAATTGCGACGGATGGACCGGGATTTATGATAGATGAGAATATGGATGCTTTAGGTGAAAGTTTACAATTGCCACCACAGTATGAAATCTATCGCGGTCACTTGAATAAAACACTGTTGCCTATTCATATAAACAATTTAGATAAGGGGATGGGATAAAATGAAACATATCTTTCAAACATACAGTGATCAAGCTAACACAACACTTTTGCTGCTGCATGGCACAGGCGGAACGGAAGAGGATTTGTTACCATTGGCTCAAAAAGTAGACCCGAATGCGAACGTGCTAAGCGTGCGAGGGAATGTTTCGGAAGATGGGATGCCACGCTTTTTTAAACGGTTGGCAGAAGGTGTTTTTGATGAAGAAGATTTGATCTTTCGGACAAGCGAATTATACGAATTTATCCAGGAAGCAGCGACACAGTATAGCTTTGATAGCAAGAACGTTGTTGCGTTAGGCTATTCCAACGGTGCGAATATCGCTGCAAGCTTATTATTCCACTATCGGGATGCATTACGTGGTGCCATTTTGCACCATCCAATGGTGCCACGAAGAGGTATCGAGCTACCGGATTTAAGCAAAAAAGATGTTTTCATTTCGGCTGGAAAAAATGATCCAATCTGCCCTGTAGACGAATCAGAGGAGCTTCAGACTCTGCTGGCATCAGCAGGCTGTAATGTGGAAATGTCCTGGCAGCCATATGGGCATCAGCTGACAATTCAGGAAGTGGAAGCCGCCGCGAAATGGTATCGGGAACATATTCAATAGATTTTTACGATTGCATGGCACAAGCACTATCGATATTCATTTTTACCGGACTTTTGGAATGTCCTCTTAAAGTGAAACCTTTTCTTTTTCTATCCGTATTACAATACAAGCAAATCTGCTATGATAAAGGTGAAGCAGATATATATTGACGAGGAGGATTGTATTGGACTTTCGGGAGAGTTTAACAGAAAAACAAGTACGGAAGATAAAAAAATTCAGCTGGATTATTGGAATTGCGATAGCCGTTATAGCAGTTTTACTGATTGCCTTCTTCTCCACTTTCCATTGGATTACGGATTATGTTTGGATGGATTCGTTAGGCTTTGAAAAAGTGTATACGACCATCTTATCAAGTAAAGTATTGCTTGGTGTTGCCGGCTTTATCGTTTTTGCAGTGGCAACTTACTTTACATTGTCATGGATTTTGCGGGTGTATGTACGCCATTTTGGACCACAGTCATTGCCACCGTATTTTCCAAACAAAAAATTAAGTGCCCTGGTTATGGCAATTATATCCATTTTCATTGGTGCGATTGGCAGTCAGATTGTGAAGGGAGTCGGCTGGGAACCGACACTGAAACTATTAAAACATGCCTCTTTCGGAAAAGCGGATCCATATTTTCATATGGATGTTTCGTTTTACATGTTCATTTTGCCATTTTTGAAGTTTGTTTTGTTTGTCCTGCTAGGGTTGGCAATTTTCTTCCTGATTATTGAAATCGCAGCCTACTCCATTTTCCATATTTACCGAATGAGTCGCTTGGCACAAGTACATATGGGTGTTACATTGGGCTTCATGGGCATTCTGCTTGCGGGCTTGCACGTGATTGCGCCATACGGGACGATGCTGACTGAACAGGTCAACATTTTTCAAAAAAGTGTTGTTCATGGTCTGAGCTACACAGATAAGCTTATCAATATTCCAAAATCATATGTATTGGCGGCAGTAGCCATTATCGGTTCCATTTGGATGATTGTTGCGATGGTTCGCGGCAGGCTGCAATCCATGGCGATCCCGATTGTTTTTTACCTGGGGGTTGTTATATTGGGGCAGGCAGCTTCCATCGTTGTACAAAGCTTTGTCGTATCTCCAAATGAATTTGCCAAGGAAAAGCCTTTTCTTGAACATAACTTGAACTACACAAGAGCCGCATATGATTTGGATGATATCAAGGTCAAGGAAAATCCTGGAAACAACTCATTGGATGAAGCAATGATCAAGCGCAACCAATTGACCATTGATAATGTGAGGCTGAACGACTCCAGACCGCTGCATGATATTTACAATCAATTGCAGACTTTCCGGACGTATTATCAGTTCAATGATATGGATATCGACCGCTACAATATTGATGGCAATTACCAGCAGGTCTTTATCGGGGCAAGGGAATTGAGTACGAAGGATCTTCCTTCACAGGCAAAAACCTGGGTCAACCGTACACTGCGCTATACGCATGGCTACGGTGTGGCGATGAGCCATGTAAACAAGGTGACAAGTCAGGGACAGCCGGAGTATATGGTGAAAAACATCCCGCCGGAGGGGGTACTGGATATTAAACGTCCGCAAATTTATTTTGGGGAAGAAGATTATCCGAATGTTATCGTTAACTCCAAAGTAGATGAATTCGATTATCCGTCGGGTGACAGCAACAAATCCAATCAGTACGAGGCACGGTCCGGGATTTCCCTGGATGGCGTAAACCGCCTTTTGTTTGCCATCAAGGAAGGTTCCATTCGCATGCTGACATCCGACCAGTTGACGAAAAAAAGCCAATTCCTTGAAACACGCAATATTATGGACCGTGTAAAACGAATTGCGCCGTTTTTTCATTATGATAATGATCCATACCTGTTTGTCCGTGATGACGGAACGTTGGCCTGGATGATTGATGCATACTTGAAAGCAGACAGCTATCCATATGCCGAACCGTATAAGGGAAATGAAAACTATGTACGCAATGCAGTGAAAGTAGTCGTTGATGCCTATTCGGGCGAGGTGGCTTTTTATACCGTGAATCCGGATGATCCTTTATTGAAAACATACATGGACATTTTCCCTGAGTTGTTTACAACTGAAATTCCTGACGATGTGCAGGCACATTTCCGTTATCCGGAAGATCTCTTTAAAATCCAGGCACAAATGTATGGAACATATCATATGTCCGATCTGGAAGTATTCTACAACCGGGAAGATTACTGGCAGTTCCCGACGGAGAAATATTTCAATGAGGATATTACGATGGAACCGTATTATATCACAATGAAATTGCCGGAAGCGGATAAAGAAGAATTTATTTTAATGCAGCCATATACACCGAAGAAACGACAGAATATGATTTCCTGGATTGGTGTACGCAATGATGGAGAACATTATGGCGAAATGTTTGTATATCAGTTTCCGAAACAGAAAAATATTTATGGTCCGCAGCAAATTGAAAATAGAATCAATCAGGATAGCGTCATCTCCCAACAGCTCAATCTTTGGGCACAGGGGGGGTCTGATGTCATCCGCGGCAATCTGCTCGCGATTCCGATGGAAGACACGGTATTGTATGTGGAACCGGTTTACATTGAATCTTCCAATGAAACATCACTGCCGGAAGTGAAACAGGTTATTGTAGCCTACGGTGATAACATTGTAATGGAGAGTACATTTGAAAAATCACTGGAAAAAATACTCGATATGGTTGATCCAAATCACGAAAGTAAGACACCTGAAAAGAAAGATAAAGATGGAGGTAAAAAAGAAGAGGAACAAGTTCCATCTGCAGATGCCCAGCAGCAATTGCACGAGATTGCCGAACTCTTTGATGATTATCAAGCGGCCGCATCGGAGGGTGACTGGGAAAAAGCCGGGAAAATCATGGCAGAGCTCCAGACAAAATTGGAAAAAATAAAATAATTGGAAGGAAGGGGGTCATGCAAAATGGCCCCCGATTTTTTTACTGCGGTCAATGGCAATCCCGCCCGGAAGATAGCTGGAAGCCCGCAAGATTGCAGTCGATCCGTATTTATCCCGTATACGGTCCATCACAAAGCCAAGATCCTTTCGTTTTGATGTATTGTCAAATAAATTCAATTGCGTTTGCATGTCGTCATAAAGCTGTTCGAGTGTGACGTAAACCCTTCGGATATTGCTTTTTCCATCATAAAATTCCTCAAATAGCTGCATGCACATTTCGTACATTTCCATCGTAATGTTGGTTGGGGTGACGATGGAACGGGAACGGCTGAATCCGCCGCCAACTTCCTTGGAATAACCAATGCCCAAATGAATCGTTTTCCCTGCTTTGTTTGCAGTTCTGGCTCTGCGGCAGGTCTCTTCGCACAATTCCAATATGCAAATTCTTACCTCTGACTCACTGTAGTCACGCAGCAGTGTCATTCCATGTCCAAAACTTTTTTGTTCGGTTTTTGTAAAGTCCCCGAAAACCGGACTGAGATCGATACCCCAAGCATGCCAGTAAAGCTGTTCACCCATTACACCATAGCGTTTTTTTAAATATTTCAGGTTGCTGTTGGCAAGCTGACCAAGCGTAATAATGCCCATTCGATTTAGATTTCTTTTCATTCTGCTGCCGATACCCCAAATTTTTTCAATAGGAAAAGGCCAAAGTTTTTCCTCCACATCCTCGTACCTGCATTCAGCAATGCCCTCTTTTTTCGCATGCAAATCCATCACTGCTTTGGCGAGGAATTTATTGTCGCCTATGCCAATCGAGCAGGTAATGCCGAAACGTTCCAGAATTTCTTTTTTTATCATGCGGGCAATCTGCCAGCTGTCACCGAATAATTTCTCCAGACCATCGACGGTTACCCATATTTCATCAATAGAATAGGGATGGATCGCTTCTTTTGGTGCATATTCCATTAACAATTTCGTGATTTCAATCGAAGTATGCACATAATCGGCCATATGCGCCTGTACAATGATCAATTCCGGATCATCTTTTGGCAATTCGAAATAACGGCTGACATTACTGACGCCGTATTTTTGCTTTAAAGCCGGGGAAGCGGCTAAAACAATACTTCCCGATCTGCTTGGATCCCCCACTACCGCGAGTATCGCCTGCATTGGGTCAAGTCCGAGCTTGACAGCTTCCACGCTGGCATAAAACGAACGCATATCAATGCACAGCACATGATGTCTGGGATAAGATGTGTAGTCCATTCTTATTGTCCTCCTTATAGGGAACCTTTGTTCTTATTATATGCAAAATCAGCTTTATTTATCAATGGAAATTTTTGTTTACTCTAGGTTGATGCTATTGGCTAAAGCAAGGCCGTCAGCCTCGGAAACAAGTACGACATCCGCTTGATGTTTTTTTTGCTTTTTGCAAATAGAATCCGTGTATCTGCAAATTGGGAGCGGAAATCTGCAAATAGACCCGGTGTATCTGCAAATTGGGAGCGAGAAACTGCAAATAGAACTCGGGTACCTGCAAATTGGAACTGAAAACCCGCAAATAAGAGGTGCATGCTTGCAAATGAGCAAGCAGCTTCCCAAACTCAGCGGAGTCTCGCCAACCTTTGGGACCACCATTACTTGCGTGCACACCAAAAAATAAAAAATTGCGGAAAAATCATGGACATGCAGAAAATAAAGTGATATATTACATATCATATATTGTGGAATCATAGAAAAATACATCAAGACTTGCAGGGAGGAATGCAAATGTTAAGTAATCCATTAATTGCCACAGTATTCATTTTTGCATTAATCGCACTCGGGGAAGTAATATCCATCGTTTCCCGGGCAAGAATTCCAATGTTGCTGACAGCAATGATAGGCTATTTAGTCCTCGTATGGACAGGAATTTTTCCAAAGGATATAATGGATAAATCAACATTTGCTGCATTGGGTGCAGTACTGATTGGCCCTGCAATTACACACATGGGAACAATGATTCCATTTTCGCTGTTAAAGAGCCAATATAAAGCTGTATTTATTGCGTTGGGTGGGGTAATTGTTTCAGGAATCCTTATTCTGGCAGTTGTAACGCTTGTATTTGACTATCCAACAGCTGTTGCCGGTGTTGGACCAATCAGCGGAGGGATTGTTGCATTGCTGATTACGAACGAAAAACTGTCGGAAATCGGCTTGTCGAGTCTGGTTGTCATTCCTGCCTTGGTTGTTGCCTTTCAAGGCGTATTGGGAATGCCACTGGCAGGGAATTTCATGCGAAGGTATGCAATCAAAATCCAAGAAGGTATGGATGAGGGCACATTTATTCCAATGATGCCGGAAAATGATGAAGCAGCAGCAACAACAACGCGTCGGCATCCAATTATGGAGAGCACAACCATTAAATTATTTACCGTTTTTGTCGGGGCTGCAATTGGTGTTGCTTTAGGCGAATTGACATCGATTCATTACAGTCTTTGGTGTCTGGCAATTGGTGTCATCGGGGCTAAAACGGGATTGCTGGAGCCGAAGTCATTGGAAAAAGCAAATGCTTTTACGCTGACGATGATCGGTATCATTTTTGTCGTTATCGGTACAATGGCTGATGTGACACCAAGTCAAGTGCTTCACAATCTTCCAAGTATCATTTTGATTTTAGTCATTGGTACTGCGGGTATTGCGCTTGGCGGCTTCATCGTTTCCAAACTGGTAAAATGGCATCCGTATAAAGGCATGCCGGTGGCGCTCACGGCATTATTCGGGTTTCCTGCAGACTTCTTGCTCTGTGAGGAGGTCAGCAGAAGTACAGCACGCAATGAAAAAGAAGAAAAACTTATTTTTAATGAACTGTTGACTCCCATGCTCATTGGCGGGTTTACGACAGTGACCGTTGCTTCGGTGATTATTGCGGGTATCTTGGTTCAGACCATATAAGGGGGTGTACGCGATAAGCAAAATAATTGCATGACCAAATTAAAATGAGTTATTTATAGTTATACATTGTCAATTTTTTGAACAATTATGCTTGCATCAATTTACGACCAACTAACACAATTAGAAAGAAGGAACAGTGATGAGTAAAAGTAAAACAGTAATCGAAAATGGACTAGTTATTGACGGTAACGGAGGCGAACCTCAGAAGGACGCTGTGGTGGTTGTTGAAGATAATCAAATCACTTATGTTGGTCCAAAAGCGCAATACCAGGCAACAGGAGATGAACAAGTTATCGATGCTAAAGGCGGCACCGTCCTGCCGGGGTTCATTGATTCCCATGTGCACATGATGATGGAATACAGTTCCGTTGAGCAGCGATTGGCAACCCCGTTTTCGTTTATGTATTATAAAGCGCAACAATATTTGAAAACAACCCTGAACGCTGGCGTGACATCTGTCAGGGATGCACTCGGCACGGATCTCGGTGTCAAAAAAGCGGTAGAGGAAGGATTGATTCCAGGTCCAAGGATGCAGTTAAGTATCAATGCATTGACGATAACCGGTGGTCACGGAGATGGATACACGGTTTCGGGCAACACGATTGATTTACAGCCATCCGATTACCCGGGCATGCCTAATGGCAAGTGCGATGGGGTGGAGGAAGTTCGTAAAAAAGTACGCGAAATGCTCAGGGCTGGTGCAGAAGTAATTAAAGTACATGCGACCGGTGGTGTTTTAAGTGCGACAGACCACCCGGAATTCACCCAATTTTCCCCGGAAGAGCTGAGGGTGATTGTAGAAGAAGCCAGATTCCGTAAAAATATAAAGGTAATGGCCCATGCACAAGGAGCAGAGGGTATTAAAAACGCTGTGCGAGCAGGCATTCATTCGATTGAACATGGTATCTTTTTGGACGATGAAGCAATTGAACTAATGCTGGAAAGAGGTACTTTCCTTGTACCGACATTATTGGCTCCTGTGGCGGTTTTGGAAACGGCCCATGAGGTTGGGATGCCTGAAACAGCAGTGCAAAAATCCAAAGAAGTCATTGAAGCGCACAAAGCAAGCTTTACGAAGGCATACAAGGCCGGCGTGAAAATTGCTATGGGAACGGATGCCGGAGTGATGAAGCATGGCACCAACCTTCGCGAGCTTGTCTTAATGACAGAAGGCGGCATGTCCCCAATGGAAGCGATCGTAGCAACAACAAAAACCGCTGCGGAATGTTTAGGTTGGCAGGATCGTCTTGGAACGATTGAACAAGGTAAATTGGCCGACATTGTCATCACAAAAGGAAATCCGTTGGAAGATATTAATCTGCTTACGGAACATGACAATATCCAACTAGTTATGAAAGACGGTAAAGTGGAAAAAAATATCATACAAGCTGAAAAAGCATTGGTTTGAAACCAGAAGGTGCAGGCTAAAGCAATATAAAAGGAAATGGTATCACGATTAATTTGAGTGATACCATTTTTGACAAATAGAAAAGTAGTTGGACTTCAGAGTTGGGGATCCTCACCATGTGATGCAAAAATTTTGCTAGCAGCTGGACATTAACAGAAGATACGATGTTGTCGGGATGAGCACATCTATTATTTAGACTTGGGAAAGGAGAAAATAAAAAAATGTGGCAAACAGATACATTTTTACGTGATAAACTATTGGGAGATTATGACAATAGCTTGGACAGGGATGGACTTAGTGGCAGGCGCGTCGCGGAACGCTTTCAAGAATTATCTAATGTCGGATTGACAGAAGAAAATGGTTCCAATCGCCCCGGTTATACAGCAGAAGAAAGGGAGGCAAAACGCATTGTTTCGGGATGGATGCGCCAAGCCGGCCTGGAGGTAAAGGAAGATGGGGCCGGCAATGTATTTGGCAGGTTAGAAGGTACCAATTCTGAACTACCGGCGATCATGTCGGGGTCACATGTGGATAGCGTTCCAAATGGCGGACATTTTGACGGTACGCTAGGCGTTATCGCTGCATTAGAGGTTGTAGAAGCATGGAAACAGGCTGGCCATCAGCCAAAAAGAACATATGAGATTGCTGTGTTTTCGGACGAAGAAGGCGCGCGGTTCAATGGTGGATTAAATGGCAGTGAAGCTGTAACCGGTAATTATGATTTAGCGGAAAAAAGACAATTGCGGGATGGAGACGGGCTTAGTTTTCGGGAAGTCCTTGAACAAAATGGATTGGATGAAGCGAGCTACGTTGCAGCACGACGGGATATGAAGGATATTGCATTGTTTGTTGAGGTACATATAGAACAAGGCAAGCGATTGGAAAAAGCGGGATTACCTTGTGGAATCGTTACGGGAATTGCTGGACCGTGCTGGATGGAAATCACATTTACGGGAGAAGCCGGACATGCGGGCAATACGCCAATGAATGATCGTAAAGATGCGCTTGTGGCGGCGAGTGCTTTTATAACTGAAGTCCACACATTGCCAAAGGAAATCAGCGATTCCGCAGTAGCCACCATTGGAAAGCAGGAAGTTTATCCAAACGGCGTAAATGTTATTCCAGAAAAAGTAAAATTATATGCGGATATTCGCGATATTCACCTGGAAACAAGAGATGCTTTGGTGGAAAAAATAAAACGAACGGCGAAAAAAATTGCAGACGTTTATGGCGTTGCTGTCAACTGGAAAGAAAACTTGCGGGTAAAACCAACGCCAATTGCTGAGAAGACGCAAGAACTTTTGGAAGAAACATTGCAGGAGTTTGATATTCCCGCCTTTAAGCTGCCAAGCGGAGCAGGTCACGACGCCATGATTATGGGAAACAGCGTGCCGATAGCGATGCTGTTCACAAAGAGCAAAGACGGTATCAGCCATAGTCCAAAAGAGTGGTCGGATCTCAATGATTGCATGCAGACTATCCATGTATTAAAAAGGTTTATCGAGAATGTTCAAATAGCCTGGTAAAAATGAAATGCCCCTGTTGCAGGGACATGTTTCCTTTATCTCATTGCGGAGCTTTTTGATGGGACGAGTAACCGCAGCCCCAGGGTTTTTCGGTGGGGCGAGTAATCGTAGCCCCAGGACGTGGCGCTTTAAGCCCTATTAAAAAACCAATAATCACCAAAAAATTGGCAAAGCCAGCCGCATTTTTGCGGCTGGCTTCCAAAAAAGAAGGAGACACCTAGGGGAAGATTCTAATTCTTTTCCAAGGTGTTTACACTTTTTTATGAAGTTAGATTAGCACCATGCTGCGCCAACGATAATCAACAGGATAAACAATACAACGATCAGCGCGAAGCCTCTGCCTGCACCATAGCCGCCACCGTAGTAAGCAGGCTGTGCGTAGCCGCCGCATCCGCAACCTCCGAATCCGAAGCTCATTCTTATCCCCCCTTTCAAAGGTTTTGGGTTTTTACTATACGAAGCAGTATGATAGGGATAAGGAGTATCAGAGAATGAACAAGTCATTCAACGTTCAGACTTACTGCATCGTATTTATTCGCAACCATATCCCCATAGCCCAAATTTTTATGGTCAGATTACCAGCCTACGTATGCTGCACCTACAATAATCAACAGGATGAACAGCACAACAATGAGGGCAAAGCCACCGCCGAAACCGTAGCCGCCTCCTACTGCTTCACTCATTCTATGAACACCTCCATCTCCTTTTGCAATTAATATATGTGAACAATCCAGTTTTGACTGGGTTATATATCACGATTTTTAGGATTATTGCAGAAAAAACCTAATGAATGACAGTCCTGGGCACAATGCTTTCCGCAAACAACCTGGTCCATATATCCCTTACAAGCTCCAAGGTATCTACATAAACTGTCATAAGCTATGAATATTGGGGGTGGAATAATGTCGGTTCAATATTATCACGGACTTTGCCGGCGCTATATGGGCAGACCGGTTGAGATAAGAACACGTGATGGCAGAGTTCACCGTGGAATCATCACACATGTTGATAACCACAGAGTTTATTTACGCCCACTTGGCGGTGGCAGGGGCTACGGCTGGGGTTGGGGCTGGGGCTGGGGCGGATTTGGCCTTGGCATTGCACTTGGAGCCATTGGAACGCTTGCCGTGCTCCCTTGGTTTTTCTGGTAAAAGTAAAGGCAGATGGAGTATATTTATTCCATCTGCTTTTTCAATGTTATAAAAAAGTATAAAATTCAGTCTGTATGAACATCACTTTTGCGTGACAGCCACGTCTGGCTCCAGCGCCCAGCAACTAGCAGATGTTTTGATGGGGCGAGTAATCGCGGCCCCAAAGGTTTTGGGTGGGACGAGTAATCGCAGTCCCAGGACGTCGCGCTTTTAGCCTGTAAGGGCACTTGCGCCTATGTTCATGTCATACATTTTCAGCGATTTCTCGCGATGGAATACATAAAAGTTTTTTGGCGGAAAGTTGTTTAGCCTGTGCATATTTTTTCACCAAATAATATCCGACACAATAACCAAGCATGCTGGGATAAAATCTGGCGCCGAATAATAAATCGTTATGCTCCCGCTTGAATTTTGGGAGATCTCGATTTGGTTCAATCCATCTTTTCCAAAATTGCTGCAGCTGTTTTTCAGAATAATAGGATGTCCAATCGGCTGTGAAATCCTTTCCAACCTGTTCTTCAACGGCATGCTCCGCTAGACCTTCCATAATAACGGAGTCAAGCAGCCGATAATTGGCTTCATTTTTTTTGAAACGTTGCATCCTGCAGGCATGATTATATTCATGTGTAAATAAAGCCCGTAATCCCTCCTTGGAATTTTCTTTTGAAATGAACAGGAAGACTTTATCTGCATAGGTGATCCCGCTTTTACCATGAAATTTTCTTAACATTAGTCGATTCTGATCATCAACCGGCAAAATAAATATTGGAACATCCGGGCCGTCCCATAATGATTGCAGACGTTCTTTTTCCTTTTCGATAACATCCCACGCATGAATGGCGTGCAGGGAATCAACGATTTTTTCATTGCTTGTGCTTGGTCTGCGATACATGCCGCTCATGGATAAATGATAATGAATTTCCTGAGGCGTACTATTCGTAAAATAAGGAAGGAAATTTTCGCATAATTTGATAGGATCGTTATAACTTTTGCGCAACCAGTCATCGGTTTGCAGAATTGGCATACTAACACCTCGCTTTAAATAGCAAATTGGTTCGGGTGTATAACAGTTTATTTACTTGCTACAGCGTATGTGTTGTTTCTGGAAAGGGTACGGTTCTTTCATGTGAAGCAAGCTGTCATTTGCAGAAAGCTGTAGCCAAGGCGTACAAATATAGGATACCAACCCTTTCATTCAGAAAATAACGGAATAAGCTGTTATAGAAGGTTTAAGTGGAAGGGAGGGTTTTATATGCCATTATTCGACATGCCGCCTCGGCAAATGCCGCCCCGGCCAAGAAGACCGATGCCGCCGGGGCCTGGGATGTTTGGCAGACCACCAAGACAAATGCCAGCTCAACGTCAATCCTTTGGACAAAATGCATCCAACTGGATGTCGATGTTCCAAACACCAGATGGGAATATGGATTTTCAAAAAATAACGGACACGTTTTCCCAAATGAATAATTTGTATAGCCAAGTCAGACCGATGATTAGACAGATCAGCCCATTAATTTCGCGCTTTATCAAGTAAGTGGCTCCTGCAATCCTGGTGTACACACGCCGGGTAACCCGGTACGCCCCGATTTCATAAACTGAATAGTAAAAAGTCATTATTTTAAGGGAGCAGGAATAAAATTGAAACAAACCTATTTAGATTGTTTGGCTGCTCTTGGGGTGGGCGGGGCGCATCCGGGAGGACTAAAACTGAGCAAGAAGCTGTTGGAAAAAGAGAATTTACAACCCGAAATGACTGTCCTTGATCTAGGGTGTGGAACGGGGCAAACTGCAGCATATATTGCCAGAAAGTATAAATGTCGTGTAACTGCGCTTGATGTGGATCCAACGATGCTGGAAAAATGCCGGCAGCGGATGGATGAAGAAGCGCTTTCTGTTGAAATTGTCCGCGGTGATGCGGAAAATTTGCCTTTTAAGGATCGGACATTTGATTTGGTATTGGCAGAATCTGTCATTGCTTTTGTTGACATGGAAAAAGCCATTTCAGAATGCAGACGCGTGCTGCGAGATGAGGGCTGTTTGCTGGCAATTGAGATTTCTAAATACGGAATTCTCCATCCCGAAGAAGAAAAAATGATCATGGATTTTTATGGTTTTACAGAGCTGCCAACTGAAAAACGTTGGCATGAGAAATTGTATGCCGGTGGTTTTACCCAAGTGGAAAGTGAAATGGCAAAAATTGATTTTTTCACACCGGATTTTGAGAATGCTCCGGATTTTCGCATTTCGGAAGTGGTTGACCCAGCCTGCTTTGACATGCTCCAGGAACACGAATATTTAACCAAATCATATCAGGAGGAATTGTCTTACCATATATTTCGCTGCAAATAACGTATATTTGCCGTAATCATGATGAAACAAAGGGGTGTGGGAGCAATGGAGATTCGCAAAGCAACGTTTAAAGAAGTCCAGCAAATTCGTAAACACGCACTCATTGTGCTAAAGGAATCTACGATGGACCATGTTCATCCGACCGCTGAAAAAGCGCGTTATATGACACCTTCATTAGATGGCAGTTCTTCGTATTTGGTTGCGGTGGAGGATGGTGAATTGCTTGGCTGGATTGGTGTTGGAACAACATTTGATTTTTACACGGATAAAATGGTGGGTATTATGACAGAACTATATGTGTATCCACATGCACGCAGAAAAGGAATTGCAGAACAATTATGCCGGCAAGCACTGGTAAATTTCCAACGTGAAGGATATGAAAATGTTCAGCTGAATGTTTTTAGCGGAAATCCAGCAAAAGCACTTTATGACCAATTGGGATTTCAGGATGTAGCAACATTAATGGAGAAAAAATTGTAAATTGCTTTGTTATACGAACAGCTCTCTGTCAGGTGACAGAGAGCTGTTCTTTGGGATAAAAGAATATAAAAATTGGCTTGTGCTAATATCATTTTCAGTGACAGCCACGTCTGGATCTAGGCGCACTGTGGTTTTCCGTGGGATGAGGGGCAGTGGTCCTGGGACGTGACATTTTGATTGATTGGCACCCGGCAACTAGCAATGCTTTTTAATAGGAAGCGTAACCGAGTTCTAAGGGTTTGGATAGGGCCCAAAATACTTCAGTTTGCATGTTTACTCACTCGGAGCTTGCGTCTCTGTTAATGCCAATCGGTTGATTTTTTTGCCACCCATAACACTGCTAATCCTCAATATCAATAAAGCGGCGCCGAGAATTTTTTTTCGGTATTTTGATTTTTAAAATGCCGTTTGTGAAAATTGCTTTTGTTTCCTTTTCGGGAATCTCAAACGGTACGGAAACAACCCTTTCCATTTTTTGCTCTGATTTTTTATGGAATCCTCCCTGATGATCGATGATTTCTTCTTTATTATCTACTGCAATCCGCAGCTGATTGCCTATAATTTCAATTTCGATTTGGCTGCGTTTGTAGCCCGGCAATTCCGCCGTCACAATATAAAGATTGGCAGTCTCTCTTACATCTACTGGAAATGGCGTGAATTGAAATACATTATTCATTTGCCGGAATGATCGGTCAAAATAAGTGTCCATATGTCTCATGAAATCGCGAAATGGTGAAAAATCTACATCAAATCTTCTTCGTGTATCATCTTGGTTGGAAGCCATTAATCTCACCCCTTTATCTTGAATTGACTCACTACAGCGTATGCAGGAAAATGGGTAAAAGTCTGGGCACAGATACGAGTGCGTTTGTGCTATAATACTTGCAACAAAATAAAAGTGAAACAGGGGGAATAAGCGAATGAAAAAGATCGGAATTGACGCAGGCGGAACACTGGTGAAACTTGTATATGAGGAAAACGGACAGTTGCACTTTAAAACATATTCCACCAGTAACATGACGAAATTGGCAGATTGGGTACGTATGGTTGCACAAAATACGCGAATTTTCATTACCGGTGGAAAAGGTGCAAAACTAAAGAGAACATTTGGACAAGACGCTATTCAGCTCGAGGAATTTTCTACACAGGTAGATGGCACCAACTATCTGCTGAAAAAAAGCGGAAAAACGATTGATGATTACATACTCGTAAATATCGGAACCGGAACATCTATTTTTTATGTCCATGCGGATGGATATGAACGATTGCTTGGCAGCGGACTGGGAGGTGGGACACTACTTGGACTGGGCAAGTTGCTCTCGGGTTCAAAAGAATTTTCTCGCCTGTTGGAACTGGCGGAAGAAGGAGAAAGCCAAAAAAGTGATTTGCTTGTAGGGGATATTTATAAAGACAATGATTCGCCTATTGTTGCGGATTTGACTGCAGCCAATTTTGGGAAGGTGCACTTGCAGCAAACAAGTGAAGCTGATCAAATAGCAAGCTTGATACGAATGATAGGAGAAAATATTCTTCTATTGGCAAGTCAGGCTGCAATGATGAAAAACACGAACCACATCGTTTTTACAGGTAGTACAGTGGCTGAAAATCTGCCTTTACAGCGAGTGATCACAAGTTTTCGGGAAATGCTTTCGCTTGATATCATTTTTCCGGAAAAAGGGTCTCATGCCGGCGCACTTGGCGCGTGGCTGGGTGGAGAGGAATAGGTGGGAGAAAGCCAGTATGCGCCAGCCATCGGATGCTGGGACCTGCCAATTGCACAATTGGTAAATGCTAGAAGGACTTACCGCGTGATGAACGACAAAACAAGGCGGCAAAGCGGGAGAAAAGTCGTTCATCTTGGTTATGAACGACAAAATAAGGCGGAAAGGCAGTCAAAAAGTCGTTCATCGCGCTTATGAACGACAAAACAAGGTAGAAAGTCAGCAAAAAACCGTTCATTGTGCTTATGAACGACAAACCGAGGCTGCAAATCAGCAAAAAAGTCGTTCATCTCACGTTGCATGAACGACAAACCAAGTACTCTCTTTTTAATCTTCCGTTTTAATCCGTTCATTCAAAAATTGCATGCGTTCGTTAAACAATGTCGGGTACGATAGAAATCCCAGCAGGACACTTGTCGTAACTGCTGCAGTCAGTAGCAGGAATAAAACAAGCAGCTGGAAAAATACAGCTTGAACAGGGTCTGCACCCGCTATAATCTGACCGCTCATCATGCCGGGCAATTGCACCAGGCCGATTGTTTTTTGGCTTTCAATTGTTGGAATGGTGCTTGCTTTAATAGAATTGATCAGCTGTGTATGGATGGCTTGTTTTGGCGTGCCTCCAAGCGTTAAAATCAATTCTACTTCTTCCTCATGTGCTTGCAATTCAGCCGTGAAACGATTCAAAAATAGGATTCCCAGCACCATGGAATTGCCAATCATCATGCCACTTATCGGAATGATATATTGTGCAGTCGGCGGGGTGATATGCAATCCTAATAAAATGGCCTGGGTAAGGATTTCCACAAAAATAAAAGTAATAACAAGCTTCATCGTGATGCCTTTTATGGAAGTACCTTTCTTGCGAGCATTTTGTGTGGCTGCAGCGATCATAAGTACAATCATTAGGCCGATATAAAAATAACTGTCCGAAGCGAAAACAAATTTTAAAATATAACCGACTGCCAGCAGTTGAATAATGGAACGAACCGTAGCGATTATTGTATCTTTTTCCAAACCAAGCTTTAATGACTTGGAAAGAATTAAAGGGATGAGCACAAATACAAGTGCCAATACTAATGTGAAGTAACTCATGATTGGTCCCCCTTAATGAAATTTTTAACGCTATCGGATGATGGATGGGTCAGCAAATCAATGTTTCCTGATTCGACAATTTTCCCGTTCATCATGACATATGCGTAATCGCCAACCTTTCTGGCTTGTTCCAGGCTGTGTGTTATCCAAATAATCGTTGTTTGATAGGCTTGATTAAGATGGATAATCAGCTTTTCTATTTCATGTGCGGAAACTTGGTCAAGTGATGATGTGATTTCATCGAGTAAAAGGATTGGCGGCTGATTGACCAATGTTCGGGCAATCGATAGTCTCTGTTTTTGGCCACCAGAAAGCTCCTTTGCTTTTCTATCCAATAACTGCTCGTCCAAATTGACAATCCGCAGCAATTTTTGGGCTTCTTCCTTTGTCAATTCTTTTCCTTGGAGTTTGCGTGGCAAGGAAAGGTTTTTCCATACGGTTCCTTGCAGCATGGGCGCTTGTTGCAATGCAATGCCAACTGTGCGCCTGAGGTCGGTAGGATCAAATTGTGCAATATTTTTTCCGTGAATGTATATTTCCCCTTTATCTGCAGAGCGCATGCCATTAAGCAGCCTAAACAATGTCGATTTTCCTGCACCGGATGGTCCGACAAGAACACTGATATTACCTGCAGGAAACCCACCATTTAGCTGATGCAAAATTTCTGTGCCATTGGCGCTGAAAGAGACATTTTGTAAAGTGATCGCTTCCTGTATATTGTCCATGAAATTTCACTTCCTTTTTACTACACATATCTTATCCATCTTATCATTTTTAACACGATATCAGGTATAAGAAGCTCGTCCATATGGGAAGAAAAAACGGTGGGGACAAACGTTATAAAAACAAATAAACCACATGAAACCAATATAAAAACTTGATTTCATGCGGTTTAATCCCATAATTTCACTATAAATCGATCGGTTACAGCCTATGGCTCAGCCTTAAGCGGTGATATGGTTAAACTTGTTCCTGTTTACCAACAACAGCTTTGATATGTTCTACCGTTGTAGGATCTTCCAGACCGGTCACGTCACCGGCGACCGTTCCGCTAGTTACAATTTCTTTCAACAGTCGGCGCATAATTTTGCCACTGACAGTCTTCGGAAGCGTATCCACGAAAATAATTTCACCGGGTTGGGCAATTTTGCCAATTTGTGTAATAACACTGTTTCGGATGGTATTTTCCAAGTTTTCGGAAACATGATACCCCTCAGCTAGACGAACAAATATTAACGGAACCTCCCCCTTGATTGGATCCGGTACGCCAATCACCGCTGTTTCGGAAACACCTTTTACCTTCAACACACAGCTTTCCATTTCCATGGTACTCAGCCGGTGACCGGCCACGTTGATCGCATCATCGGAGCGCCCGACAACCCAGAAATAGCCATCTTCATCTTTGATTGCCAAGTCGCTGGCAAAATAGCAGCCATCTACTTGACTATAATAGGAGTTGTAAAATCGCTCAGGTTCCTTCCATAATGTTCGACACAGCATTGGAAATGGAGTGCGGATAACCAAATTTCCGAGGATGTTTGGCGGCACCGAATTGCCTGCCTCATCTACAACATCCACATCAGCACCCAAAAATTCCATACCTGCTGAACCTGGTTTCATGGGGGTAAGCCAAGCAGCACCGGCTAAAGGCGTTCCGGCGGTTTCTGTCTGGCCCCATGTATTATTGATGCAAATTTGTTTCTTGCCCAACACATCATGTGTCCAATGCCAGGTTTCCGGATCGAATGGCTCGCCTACCAATGAAATGACATCCAATGACGAAAGGTCATGTTTGTTTAATTCTTCTTCTCCTAAACTTTTCAGCATTCGCAGTGCAGTAGGGGCGGTAAACAGTTTATTGACACGATATTTTTCAATCATTTCATAAAAACGTCCCTTTGTCGGGTAATCCGGCGCCCCTTCATAAATGACGGTAGTAACCCCATTTGCCAATGCCCCGGCAATGCCCCAAATATGCATTGTTAGCCATCCAATATCCGCCGAACACCATAACACATCATCATCATGGTGATCCATATGATATTTCGAATAAATATAATTTTGTAAAACAAAAGCCATACCGGAATGCACGACACCTTTTGGTTTGCCAGTCGTTCCACTTGTATAAAAAACGATGCCCGGTTCGTTTGCCTCTAGTCGCTCCGGCTCACAAATGGCACTAGTATTTTCGCGCAGCTCATGCCAATAATAATCGCGATTTTCCTGCATGGCAACATCGGTATGCATCCGGTCAACAACGATTACCCCATTTAGTGACGGAATATCAGGCACAACATTATCCACTTTTGCCTTCAATTCAATCAATTTACCGCGCCTTTGCGTTGCATCAGCGGTTACAAGCACTTTCGGTTCAAATTGAATCAGTCTGTCATGCAGTGATTTTTCGGAAAAACCGGAAAAGATGGCATTGTATACCGCGCCAATCCGGAAACAGGCAAGAACGGCAATAAAGGCTTCAGCAAGGTTCGGCAGGAAGATGGCCACACCATCCCCTTTTTTAACGCCAAAATCCTTTAATACATTGGCAAAACGATTTACCTCGGCAAGCAGCATGTTGTATGTATAAAAATTCGAATCGCCGTTTTCACCCTCCCAAATAATTGCACAGCGGTTGCCCGCACCATTTGCTACATGACGGTCAAGCAAATTGACACAAGGATTGCTGATACCGTTTACAAAAAATCGGAAATCAGGGAGCTTGCCGCTGATTGTTTCACTCCATGGTTCGTACCACACCAATTCCTTCGCGACATCATTCCAAAAACTTTCGGGATCCTGTTTGGATTTTTCCAGCAAATCCATGAAAGCCTTGGAACTGCCGATGGAAGTAGCTTTGGCTTTCGTTTCCTCTGGGTAAACTAGTTTGCTATTGCTAATCACTTGCAACATACCATTTAGATCCATTGCTCATCCCTCCGTAGGTTTTGCGTAGTAATTAAATGACGTTATTTTCATTATATAGGAATTTTCCAATAAGTAAAACGATTAATTCATTCATTCATCAAAGTGGAACTTCAACTAGTGGAATGTTCCAAAAGTCCCTTCCAAAACCTTGTAAATAAAACTAGTGTTCTTGGAGAATGTGAACAAGAATATGCGCTCAACCGCCGCAAATGGAATGTACTCGCTTTCCGCGGGCGGCTAATGAGCCTCCTCAGCGCTATCGCGCCTGCGGGATCTCACCCGAGGCCTTCTCTCCCGCAGGAGTCTCGCATATTCCATTTGCTGGTAGGTGTTAAATCTCATAAACTGGTATTACTAATTTGATCACAGGGTAAATTTCTAAATACCCCAACTGTACATCAATTTATTTATAATCCGAGCTACAAAATACGTAATCCTGCATTCATTATGACGATACAGTTTATTGGAACAGAAGGCGGCGACTCTATGAAATAGAAAACCACTTTTTCTACATGCGATGTAACGCTGCCGAAGCCTTCCTTGTCCTGCGGGAATAGTGGTTTTTGGTGCGGCGGTAATTGCAGTCCCAGCACGAGTCCGAAGACCCTGCAAGCTAAAGTGAAAGGGGAGGACCGACTAAAAGCGGGCTTTGCGCCCAACTCACGTATCCCTTCGCCGAGGCAAGAAGGCTGAGGCCGTGCCCGCTAAAAAGCTCTGCCTGCCGTTTCACCAATCAACAGTTTTTGCATAAAGCTAGCTTCCTTTTGTTTACATATAATGCCGCTCATATATTTGATTCGGAAAGAACTTTTGGGATGCTCCACTAGTGGAGTTTTTCTTTCCCCACTTAAGTTTCTTTGACTATCTCCAGGCTTTGAGGTGGGGATTTACTGCCCATTAACCTGTTAAATGGTCATGCATGTATTGACATGTGATTCACAAACACATACACAGTTAATCTGGATCTGGGAGGTTTTAGTCATGAATGAATGGAAGCAGGCTTTTTGGCTGGCTGGATTGGAATGCAGGGAATCGCTCAAAGGGTTCACTTTCCTGTTTTTTATGTTTGCCATAATTGTCTCGGAAATTATTTCTTTATTAAACACGTACTTGGACAAAGGATTTGCGGGTTTGATTTGTATTTCTTATTATTGTTTCTCTTTATGCCTGGTTGGGTTCGCCCGAAGGAATTTCAAATTCAACAGATAGGCGGAATGATTACAGGGACACCAGCTGTCCTGCAATTTCAGCAACTGCCCATTTCCAAATCGGTTATCGCCAAGAATCGTATAGCTGTTTATTTTTTGTACACCTTCCCGATACAGGCTTCATTATATGAAAAAACAAATGGAGCAATTGGATTATTTGTAATGTGCAGGGACAGGGGCGGTTAGATGAAATTGCCACTGGTAGGCAAAAACGGTTCCGGCAAAAGCACACTCCTGAAAATGATCATGGATTTAGTGAAACCTGACCATGGAAATATTAGCATATTGGGAAAAACAATCCAACAAACCAATGAAAGCTAGAAACAACATGTCGGTTATATGCCGCAATATAGCGTTGGTTGTGATCCGTATACGGGAACTACCGTATCCAAATGGTATCCCAATTGGGATGAGTCATTATTTTCCAGGCTAAGCAGACAATTTGATGTACCCCTTGAAAAGAAATATGGAAAACTCTCGCCAGGAAATCAGCAAAAGTTACAGTTTGTCTTAAATGTTTGCAAAGGGACATCCATACTGTTACTTGATGAACCAACGACATCCATGGATATACGCAAAACGTTTGGTAATGGAGGTACTGACGGAATGGATGGATGCCGGAGATCGCACAATTTTGATGGCAAGTCATCAAATTAGCGATATGGAGAAACTTTTTGATTTCCCAATCGTATTAAAGGATGGGAAAGTAGTCGCAAATGATGAAAAGGAAAGGTTGGCAAGCCATTTTCACCGCTAGTGGTTTCGTCATCCATTACCTGACATTGCCATCCAAGGTGAAGTCCAACGTGAGCAAAAGGGAAAACAGTTGGTTACGTCTGACATGCAAGCAACGGAAGCGTCTTTACAACAACACGGTATGCAATGGACAGCGTGTCAGGAACTGGATTTGGAAGAAGCAATTGCAATATTGCTAAGCAACGAAAAGAAAAATGCTAAAGAAATAGCAAAGAAAGGGAGTTAATATGGGAACAGTCTTATCTGTAAAGAATTTGGAAAAATCATTCAAAACAAAACAAGTGCTGAAAGGAATCACCTTTGAAGTGCGCAGCGGCGAAATTATGGCCATACTTGGGCCGAATGGTGCAGGAAAATCAACAACCATCCGGAATATTATGGGAATCATGTATCCCGACAATGGCAGTGTGCACTTTGAAGGGCATACCGATTTGCCTAGAAATATAATCGGGTATCTCCCTGAGGAACGCGGGCTGTATAAAAATGTAAAAGTGATGGATATGCTGCTTTATTTGGCGGAATTGAAGGATTATCCTGCAAAAAAGGCGAGAGAGAGGGCAATGGCTTACCTGGAAAAATTCGATTTGAAAGGCAAAGAGCATGTGAAGTTGGAAGAGCTTTCCAAAGGGATGAACCAAAAGGTGCAATTTATCGCATCCATTCTTCATGAACCGGAGCTGCTCATCCTGGATGAACCTTTTTCCGGGCTTGATCCTGTCAGCCAGGACTTATTCAAGGAGGAAATTCGCGACCTGGCAAACCAGGGAACTGCTATTCTGCTATCCTCGCATCAAATGAATTTAGTAGAAGAGATGTGTGACCGTCTGTTCATGATTCAAGCCGGGCAAAAGGTGATTGACGGACCGCTGGATGAAGTGAAAGCGAAATATTCCAATTTCAAATGCACTATCCGCGGCAAGAACCAGCTTGCTGATTTGGAAGGGATTGCCGGTGTCCAACACGTCCAACAACAGGACGATGTCAACATTTTATATTTGGGCAAGGATATTGATCCTGTCCAGTGGCTGAAAACATTGCCGGATCATATGGCCATTCAGGAATTGCGTCTGGATCGCATCTCCCTGCATGAGATTTTTGTGGCGGTGGCAACCAATAAAAATTTAATCACAAAGGGGGTTGAAGTCTATGCGTAATGCCCTGAAAATTGCAAAATGGGAAATTAAACGCAATCTGAAAAACAAATCATTTCTTATCGGATTGTTTATCACACCAATCATGATTTTCGGATTTATGTTGCTTGGCAGTATCTTTGGCGGGGATGACGAAGATACAGGGACCAATGTTTACATCCATGATGAAATCGGTGTGTTTGATACCGTTAAGGAAACCGTGGCCTCAAGCGGTGTGGATTGGAAAGTGAAACAGACGGATATATCGGAAAAAGAGGCATTAAAAAAATTGCAGGACAAAGAAGATACAGCATATCTTTTTTTGAACAAGGATACGCTGAACCAGGGAACTGTCAACGTGCTTACCAGTGAAGAAATAAACGCTTATTTTACAGATCAGCTACAGTTACTCCAAGGTCCGATTCAACAACTGCAAGCAAAAGAACTTGGTTTAAGCGATACACAATTGGCAGCCATATCAAAGGGGGTAGCGTTTCAGGAAACACAGGCGAAAGATGAGGCAGGCAGTGATTTGACAGCGGAAGACATGCTTCAAAAAATTGTACCAATCATCTTCGCGGGTATTATCCTGTTATCGATTGTCTTTTCCGGCATGTATATTTTTCAAAGTGCTTCACAGGAGAAAAAGGATAAAATAGCAGAAATTATCCTATCTTCTGTCACTCCTGGAGAATTGATGCAAGGGAAAATTATCGGTTATTTCGTTTTGGGAATTGTGCAAGCCGTTGTATTTTTGATCTTTGCCGTACCATTTGCAATGTGGAAGTGGGATATTCCGGTTGCAAGCTATGTACTTGTTCCGGAAACTGCACTGCTTGTCGCGATTGCCATACTTGGCTATCTTCTGTTTGCATCGATGTTTGTCGGTATTGGTGCTACAATGGCGGATATGGGATCTGCCGGACAATTTCAGGGAATGGTCATGATGCTTCCTTTTCTGCCATTCATTTTCATTGGCCCGGTACTCAGCGATCCGAGCGGCTTGATTGCCCAGATTGGTACGTATATTCCATTTACATCTCCCGGCGTGTTGCTGTTGCGGTTAGCCGTGCTTGATACGTGGCCATGGATGCAAATTGTGATTTCCATTGTCATTTTAATTGTCAGCATCTGGATCATGATGAAGCTGGCAGGCAAAATATTTAAAGTTGGCATATTAATGTATGGAAAAAATGCGACACCGAAAGAGATGTGGAAGTGGATTCGGGCTTAAGATTTACCTTGGAAAAAATTCTTTTAAAATAATGGATTGTTTTAGAAAGAAAAATGAATGACCTTTATGTGGCCATTCATTTTTCTTTTCATTTACTTTGTTTTTCCGTATCTGCAGCAAGTTGTGCTTTGCTTTCATCCATATCATAACGTAGCGGATGTTGGCTTGGATATTCATCCGAATGCCGTTTTCCAGAAACATTTTCCAGCAGTTCTTTTACATCAATGCCAGCGGATGCTTTCAAAGATTCCTGCAAAGAAGCCATCAGATTGGTTGCATAACCGCTCACTTTATTGGCCCCGCCATTGCTGTCGCCGCCCGTATCCACAACAGTAATCTTGTCAATGTTGGATAATGGACTTGCCACTTGTTTGGCATATTCTGGCAGCATCTTCATCATCATGTCCAGAATGGCTGCTTCACCATATTGTTCGAACGCTTCTGCGATCTTTCGTTTTGCTTCCGCTTCAGCGACACCTTTCAATCGGATTACTTCCGCTTGTGATTCACCTTGGGCACGCTCGGCATCTGCTTTGGCAATACCATCAATACGAACTTTTTCTGCTCCGGCTTTGGCTTCTGCTTCGATACGATATTTGTTGGCATCCGCATCTGCCATTTGTTTGGCCTTCTGTGCGATGGCAGCTTGCTCCACTGCATAACGATCCGCATCTGCTTTCTTTTTAACCTCCGAGTCGTATTGCCGTTCGCGGCGCTGGATCTCTTTTTCTTCCAATTCGATTTGTTTTTCTCGTTCAATGATTTTGATCTGCATTTGCTGTTCAGTAACTTCCTGTTGAGCGCGAGCAGTTTCCAAATCATATGCCTGGTCGGCACGAGCTTTTGCTCTGTCTTGCTCGCGGCGATACTCAGCTGTTTTTAACTGATTTTCTTTTTCTGCCTCGGCAATTTCCGTTGCACGTTCCAACTCGGCACGTTTTGCATCCTTTGCGGCCTCGGCTTGCTTAATGCGTGTTTCCTTTTCTGCTTCGGCGGTTGCGATATCTGCATCGCGTTTGACCTGGGCGATTCTTGGCTTACCCAGGGACTCCAGATAACCATTTTTATCTTGCACATCTTTGATCGTGAAAGAAACGATAATCAATCCCATTTTTGCAAGGTCCTGTGAAGCGACACGCTGTACTTCCTGGGAAAACTTATCGCGGTTTTTATAGATTTCCTCGACTGTCATCGAGCCCAGGATAGAACGAAGATGCCCTTCCAATACTTCTTTTGCTTCATTTTCACGGTCTTCCTTGGACTTACCTAAAAATTGCTCAGCGGCAGTAGCGATTTCTTCAATGGAACCGCCGATTTTGATAATGGCTGTTCCGTCTGCTGCGACTGGAACACCTTGTTCTGTGTACACTTCCGGAGTCGTCACATCCAACTTGCTGGAAAGCAAACTGAGCGGCTGTGCCTGCTGGAAAACAGGCAGAACGAACGTACCACCGCCGCGGATGATTTTCACCTTATTGCCGGATTCATCCCGATGGACATTTTTTCCACCCAAGTAGCTTCCGGTAACAATCAATGCCTCATCTGGCCCGGCAGTTCTGTATTTTGTGACAAACAATCCCAATAATGCAATAATCAGTACTGCAACAATGCCAAGTACAATCCAAATACCCTCAAACATTCGTTTTCCCCCTTGAAATATGTTTATTGGATGTGTTTATGTAGCGGACTCGGAAGCTTCCAAATCATTTTCATATGGCACTACATAAAGCACGCCTTGCTTATTTTCCAATACCAGAACCCGCTGGCCTTCTTTGATGGGCTTCTGTTCAAAGCTTGCTGCCGGTTTGGATATCATGCCGCTTTTACTTTTAATGAAAACTTCGCCAAATCCGCTGTCCGGGATAGGAATGATAATTTTGCCCACGCGTCCTACGAGCGATTCCTCAGTATAGCTCAATGATTCTTCAGCGGATGCAAGCGGTACAAGGACGAATACGTGCAGAAGCGTTGTTAGTGTAAGGGACAGACTTGCCGATATTCCCATAATCACCCAACTGGAAAGGGAGGTAGCCCATTCTAATACATATCCCGCTGCACTAAAGAAGATGATGAACGCCAAAATCAGCACGGGGTTTAAAAAGACAGAAACTTCGCCTACAGCTTCCAGTACATCTCCGAAAAATAAATACAGTACAATTAAAATGCCCGCCATGATCAACATCCAAAAGTAAATTTCTGTCATTGGAAACCCAAAAAGTGTCATATGTATCACATCCTTTGTTATGGATATTCCCTCCATTTACGTATGTAACGGCAGTAATTCTTTGATTCAGGGTTTAAGGTAAACAAGGATAAGCAAGGCATAAAGAAAAACCCACAGATTGAAGTTTCATTATACTATATTTACGGGGTATATGTGGTAGAAGTTTCAAAAAATTTTTCCTTAAATGAATTTGCTTATAAAATGACTGGAAAACCGGGACTTTTCTCACTTGTGCAGGAATATGGTAATTATATATGATGAGCAAAAAAGGATGTTGGTAGATGAAAGATTTTGTTGTTTTTCCGAAACGAAGAAGAATGATCATGCTATCGATTTTGGCTATTATCTTTACTGTGTTGGGGCTGTTGTTCATTGGCCTGGCATTTGCAGATGATTTTCGGGAAGATATGGTGATGCTGCTGGTAATTGGACTTGTTTGTGCAGTTTTCTTCGGCTTGGGATCTGTCTATTTTATTTATGTGCTTATAAAGCACAAACCAGCGTTAATTGTGACAAATGAAGGTATTATTGATCAATCCAGTTTTATCGAAGCCGGGCTTGTACGATGGGAGGAGATTGCCGATATTCAGTTTTACGAGTATGGCGGGCAAGTCTTCCTCGGTATCTTTACACATAATCCAAATTTGATCATTGATCGAACAAGCGGAATCAAAAAAGCGTTGAATCGTATCAATAAAGGTCTGATTGATGCGCAAGTAAACATTCCCGCGAAAAATCTTGACTGCGACATGGAAGAACTCGTTGAAGTGATTGATTCCCGCTGGAACAAAAGCATGCAATCAGATTCAAAATAGCTTTTTCAAGAATGGTTCATCAGGGGCCATTCTTTTTTTTAGGTTCCGATAAGCTAGTAGCTGCATGCCAAAGATATGAATTAATTTGCGTAAAAATTACGGGTTAAAAGTCCTGATTTTTCTGCCGATAATAAACGTGATGGGTCAAAAAGAATAGACTAGTGAGAAAATGGGGGACAAACGTGCGAAAAATTCGGGGTTTCAAAAACAACATTCCAATCGGCAGGAAGTACGGAATCGTATTTATTATTATTATTTTGCTGTTTGCCGGTTCAGCAGGTGTGATATCCTATTTGCTTCAGCAAACTGGCAATAAAGTGGAGACGTTAAACGAAAAATCCAATCTATCGAAAAATTTATCGGAAATTGGTTCATTGGAACGGGCAAAAGGCTTTCAAATCGTCAGTTTTTATCAAACCGGCAAGGAAATACATAGTGAAGAATACGACAAAAACAACAAAGCATTCAATCAATTAAAATCAACCATAGAAAAGCAATTGCACAGCAAAAAAAATAAAGAAGCATTCGAAGTGATTGCCTCCTATAATTTGGAAATGGACGCAATGATGGATGATTATATTAAACCTGCTGTTGCTTCTGGCGATGATAGCGCAGACATCTATATATCCAATGTGAATGATCTGCTATCGGCAACCACTGCAGGTTTGGAAGAATTGACAAAAGAGATCAAGAAAGATGAGGAGCAGGCAATCCAAGCTGTACATCAGCAGCACCGTTCCACTGTGACCATCCAACTCTTCGCTTTGATTCTATCCATTATTTTAGGTGGCACGCTGCTATATTTTGTAAGCCGGGGTATTTCAAAGAAACTGCACAATGTGATTGACATTAGTTATAAAATTGCCAAAGGAGATTTGTCGGTTGATACGATAGATTACGAGGGAAAAGATGAAATTGGCAAACTGGCATATTCTGTCAATGCAATGTTAGCACATTTACGCGCTGTGATCAGTCAAATCACTGCTGTTTCACAAACTTTAACTGTACAAAGTGCCGGACTGAATCAATCGGCTGCCGAGGTAAAAGAGGGATCTGAGCAAATCGCAGTAGCTATGCATGAACTGGCTTCCGGCGCAGAAGGACAAGCAAACCATGCGCAGGAACTATCCATGCAAATGAATGCCTTTTCCAAACAAGTGCAGACATCCAGCGAACATGGCGCGCTAATTGAACAAGCATCGAATGAAGTGCTGGCAATGTCCAAAGAAGGCAGTGAACTGATGATTGATTCAGCCAAGCAAATGGACACGATTGATCGAATCGTCAAGGATGCGGTGGAGAAAGTAAGAGGGCTGGATGTGCAGACGCAAAAGATTTCCCAGCTGGTCCATGTCATAAAAGAAATCGCTGACCAGACCAATTTATTGGCCCTGAATGCCGCTATTGAGGCTGCAAGAGCAGGAGAACACGGACGAGGATTCGCAGTCGTTGCAGATGAAGTACGCAAGCTTGCCGAACAGGTTTCGGTTTCGGTAACGGATATAACCAAGATTGTTTCCAGCATCCAAAGTGAATCCGCAACGGTAACAGCATCATTGGATAGCGGCTATGAAGAAGTTACAAAAGGCGCTAGCAAAATAAGGACAACAAGAGACACATTTAGTGGAATTGATATTTTCGTATCTGAAATGACGAACAATATCAAGGAGGTATCCAGCAATTTGGTACAAATGACAGCATCCAGTGAAAAAATGGAGCATGCGATTGAAGAAGTTGCTGCCATATCGGAAGAAACGTCTGCTCAGGTAGAAGAAACGTCTGCTTCGTCCCAGCAATCCAGCTCAACCATGGAAGAAGTAGTACAAAGTGCCGGCAAGCTGGCAAACTTGGCGGAAGAACTTAACAAGCTGCTACAGGGGTTTAAAATTCCGACCGATTCCCAAGTGGCACCAGAACCCCAACAAAAAGAGAATGCGGACAATGCATCTGATTGATATTGGATAATGCATGCACAGGCATGCATTATTTTTTTCAAAAAAGGATTTTGCAGTTTTGTGACGAATAGGTAAATATAGCAATACAAAGGGGAGATACGATGGATTTACCAAAGCAAAAACTGCTGGACACCAAAAAATTGGACAGGTTTATCAAGGACCATCCCATGTTGAAGGGCGCGATTTGTGGTATTCATATCTGTGATGCTGAAAGCGGAGACACCATTTATGCACATTTGGCAGATGTCAGGCTGCATCCTGCTTCGAATATGAAATTATTAACGGCTTCTGCTGCACTCCATGTATTGGGAAAAGATTATACGTTTCTTACAGAGATTTGGCTGAACGGGAATATTGTGGACCACGTTCTGCAGGGTGATTTGTATATAAGGGGCAAAGGGGATCCGACCCTATTGCCGGAGGACTTGGATGCATTTGCAAAGCAGATCTATCATCAACTTGGCATTCATGAAATTTCCGGCGACATCATTGCGGACGATACATGGTACGATTCAATCCGTTTGTCACCGGATATGATGTGGCTGGATGAGCATTGTTACTATGGTGCCCAGGTTTCAGCGCTGACCCTGTCTCCGAATACGGATTTTGACGCAGGCTCGATTATCGTGACGGTTTCGCCGGGAAAATCAGTCGGTGATCCGGCAAAGATAAGCTTATCCCCCGAAACGGCATACGTGAAAATCGAAAACCGCTCAACTACCGTTAAACACGAGACAGGAGAAAATGAACTGGAAATTGTACGAAAACACGGGGAAAACGTGATTACGATAAACGGTAATATCCAGCTAAATCAAGAAGCAATCAAAGAATGGATAGCTGTTTGGGAACCGACAGATTATTGTTTATGCGCATTCACAGAAAAGCTGAAGCAAACTGGCGTGCACATAAAAGGAATAACAAAGACTGGCCGTATCCCTGAAAATGCCAATTTGGTGATTCGGCATGAATCGATACCACTAAATCAGCTGCTTATCTCTTTTATGAAGTTAAGCAATAATGGTCATGCAGAAACACTTGTTAAAGAAATGGGCAGGATTTCTAAAGGGGAAGGGAGTTGGGAGAAGGGGATGGAGGTGTTAATCGATACCGTTTCTGGCTTCGGCATCGACACGGAAAAAGTATTGTTGCGCGATGGTTCAGGCATATCGCATGTTAATTTAATTGCTGCTGAGCAACTGACGAGCCTGCTCTTTCATGTCCAGTCCCAAAGCTGGTTTCCTATCCTTTACAATAGCTTGCCAATTGGCGGAAGAAAAGAACGAATGGTTGGCGGAACATTGCGCGAACGCTTGGAAGGAATGACGGTTTATGCCAAAACCGGCACCATTTTTGGTGTCAGTACCCTTTCTGGTTATTTGCAAACCAGCTCTAAACAGCGGCTTATTTTTTCCATTATGCTGAATAACTTATTAGATGAAGATAGCGGACCGGAATTTGAAGATGCCTTTTTGCGGCTGGTTGACGAAATGATAGATTAGTTGTGTGGAAAACCAAAGGCGCAAGCGCCCGTTTAGCAACGTACAAACTGGAGCGCTTTGGGACTGCGATTACTCGTCCCACCGAAAATCCCCGCAATGAGATAGAGGAAACACGGTGAGCTGAAAGCGAACCGATGTTGACTTATCGTAGTGCCAGAATAATCTTCCTCGAATTAACATCGCACGAAGAAAAAGTGTACTTCTTTTTCGAGGAGAGAAGCGTGAAGTTTGGGGCTGCGATTACTCGCCCCACCGAAAACCATTTGCTAGTTGCTGGGCGCTGGAGCCGGACGTGGCTGTCACCCAAAAGGGACGTTCATACAGCCTGAATTTTATATTTTCTTATAACATAAAAAAAGCAAGCTGGCAGACTAATCCGCCAGCTTGGGATTATTTTCCCTTTTCCTCTTTTGTCGGTCCCATAACGCCGGGTACATGCAAGCCTGCTTGACGTAAAAGCACAGTCATTTGTCCACGATGGTGTGTTTGGTGATCAATGAGCTTACGCAGTATTGCCCCGCGGGGAACTTGTTGGCCAAAGGCTTCGACAGTTTCCGTCATTTTTTCATCGGTTAGTTCTTGTTCCGCCTTTTGATGTATATCTTTTGCGATTTTTTTGTATGCTGCAGCAATTTTACTTGATTCATTTGGTACATTTTCTTCTTGTTCCGAGGCTTCAACTTGCAAACTTGCCAAACCGGCGAAAAATGCCGGTGCTGTTGCAAGATGCCACCCAAGCCAGCGTAAAGTATTATGTCCTTCTACAATTGCTTGTCCAAGTTTTTCATCTGTTAATGATTCCATAACAGCAGTAGTACCTTTTGCCGCATCATCCCAATCCGTCAAAAAATCTTTTACCGTTCTGTACATAGAAAACAACTCCCATTTCATAGATTTGCGATCTTTGTATACCTTTATTATACGAAAGCAAAAAACGGAAAACAAATCATTCATATGTTACCCTCGTTTTTTAATGTTTTTTGTCGAACTTCAAGGTAATTTCTATCAATTCAAAGTATTGATATAATTCCTGCCTTCTGGTATATTAATGACAGAGTGACAGCGCTTCCATGGACTGGCTTCATATAAAATTTGAGGAGTGATTCATGTGTCAAACAAAGCAGTTGCATATGTTGAGCCTGGGGTGGTAGAGGTTCGGGATATTGGTTATCCGGATTTGGTTTTGCATGACGGACCTGGGGTCAATCCATTGAATGTAGGAAGGAAATGTAATCACGGTGTCATTTTGAAAGTAATTACGACAAATATTTGCGGAAGTGATCAGCACATGGTCCGTGGCAGAACAACCGCGCCGAGCGGATTGGTTCTTGGCCATGAAATAACCGGAGAGGTCATTGAAGTCGGAAGCGACGTGGAATTTATCAAGGTGGGCGATATTGTTTCCGTTCCTTTCAATATTGCTTGCGGCAGATGTGAAAATTGTCGGAAACAAGATACCCATATCTGCTTAAATGTTAATCCCGATCGTCCGGGTTCAGCTTATGGATATGTTGATATGGGGGGCTGGGTAGGCGGCCAGTCCGAATATGTCATGGTTCCGTATGCCGATTTTCAGTTATTGAGATTTCCTGACAGGGAAGCTGCTTTGGATAAAATTCTTGATTTGACCATGCTATCGGATATCTTTCCGACAGGCTATCATGGGGCAGTCTCTGCAGGGGTGAAAACCGGTTCGACAGTTTACGTTGCAGGGGCAGGACCAGTGGGGCTTGCGGCAGCACACTCGGCGCAGCTGCTAGGTGCATCCGTTGTGATTGTTGGTGATTTAAATGCAGAAAGATTGGCACAGGCACGCAGTTTTGGCTGTGAAACGGTTAATCTCAGAGAACACGACAATCTCGGAGAGCAAATAGAACAAATTCTTGGTATTCCTGAAGTAGATTGTGCCATAGATGCAGTTGGATTTGAAGCAAGCGGTCACGGTAAAGACGCAGGAGAAGCCCCGGCAACCGTATTAAACACAATTATGGATATCACAAGAGCCGGCGGACGGCTGGGTATTCCGGGCTTATATGTTACAGGTGACCCAGGTGCAGCAGATAAAGATGCACAGGAAGGCACACTGAAAATTCGTTTTGGATTGGGATTTGCCAAAGCACATCATTTTGTCACGGGCCAAACACCTGTCATGCGGTATAATCGGGATTTGATGAAGGCGATTTTGAGCGGACGTGCGCAAATTGCCAAGGCAGTAAATGCGACTTTGATTTCGATTGATCAAGCTCCTGAAGGATATAAATCATTTGATGGCGGTGTATCCAGAAAGTTTGTTATTGATCCGCATGGTACAGCCAGGAAACGATTGGAAATGGAAGCTTCAGATGCGGTTTTCAGTTAACCATTACATCTATCGCCTAAACACCTAAATAGTGCGTGTGGAAAAAGGGAAGCCGTGCGCTGTTTTCAGCACGGCTTCTTTGACTTTGAACCAATTGGAATTTCCACGTCAACCATCGCTATTAATATATGATATAATCTCTTATAGAATAGAAAAATAGACCGTTAGTTCCCAGAAGTCACACTCCTCAAACAAAGAGATTGGAGGAAATATCTGCGAAACTAATACGCTTATGTGGATGACAAGGAGCAAGCTGTAAAAGAATTTGAGTAAAGTCATTAAAATCCTTGTATAGCAAGTGTTTTAAGTTGAATTTTGATAGACTTATCAAGTAAAAAAATCGAAGTTACTATTTAAGCAGTTATTTTAGACTACTTATAATAAAAAGTTAATAAGGGGGTTTTGAATGGTGAAAAAGGAATCAACTTTGATTATCAAAACAATTGAATGTGAATTAAAAGAAGTTGCTAAGCAGGTTGAGACCGAAATCATGCAATTATTCCCACCTCTTCTCTCCTATGATTTAATGACAGGCAACAAGCGGTATATCTCTCATGACTTTGATCCACCGTGGGATCACTCAGGGACCTTAATCAGTTGTTCCACAAATGTAAATTTCAATTTAGCAGACTATGAGAAGGTTGGAGATTTTTTAGAAGAATACACAGGAAACTCAGTTGCTACTTATATTTCTCGCCATGGGTTATTCCACGAAACTTATAGGGATAAGTATTCAGAGTGGTTTGAAGAACAATACCGTAATGCGCATTATGACTATTTTAATAAACTTGGAAATGAGGTGCTGGAGCTATTAGCGATGGAGATTTATGACAAAGACTATCTAGAACAGAACGGTAACGATACGAATTATTTAATCAATGAGTTAATAGATGAGGTTGAGGAATTCGAGGATATGGCATTTCTTCATGCAGAGGATTTATGTTCAAAAATAAGTGAAATGGACTTACTTCTCGTGTACAAACTTGGTGAACCGGAAGCGAAAGAACGTCTTCTACAAGAACAAATCAAAATAGAAAATGTTATAAGACAAATGAGCGATGAGAAAGATGTTTTTCTTAAACGTTGGCATCTTCTAGAAAAAAAGTACAGATTAGCGTTTCAAAGGCCTTTTCCGAAAAGAATTGAAATGCCCGACTTTGAAATTTTTAAGCATTTCCTCGACCAACACCAAGTATCGAAAGAAGAAAGGGCTTTAATCGCAAAATATGCCCCTATTTCATTTTCAAATGCTGTGATTAATAAATTAAATGCCGATTCCTTACCTGAATGAATGTTTATTCCAAAATAAATCCTCAAAAGCCCCTAAATGAACTTGGACACTAAGAGTAAAGGAGTGTGACCTCGAAATGGGATGCGTATTAATACTCGCCGAAAAACCTTCTGTCGCCAAAAACATTGCGGATGCATTGGAAATCAAGAAAAAACAGGATGGATACTTTGAAGGTAACGGCTATCTGATTACCTGGGCCTATGGGCATCTTCTTGAACTTTACGATGCAAAAGATTATGATTCGAAAATGTCACGCTGGAAAATGGAAAACTTCCCATTCATACCTGAACAGTTCAAATACAAATCAAAAAAATCTTCGTCGGGCGGTAAACGCTCCGGCGGCAGTGCTGCCAAACAGCTGAAAACCATTCATTACTTAATGAAGCGAACCGATGTGGATGCAATTATTTCCGCTTGTGATTACGATCGGGAAGGACAGCTGATCGGCGACAGTATCATTTATAAAGCGAAAACGAGGAAGCAGGTATATCGACTTCTTTTGAATGAATGGACGGAAGAGGCTGTACTGGACGGTCTCCAGCACCTGAAGCCAAATACTGAATTGCGTCCGTTGCTGGATGCAGGGATGAGCAGGCAGTGGGCCGACTGGGTGATTGGCATCAATTTGACCTCTGTTGCCACATTGAAATACCAAAAAGGCAGAGGAAATGTACTAAATATCGGTCGGGTGCTCTTGCCAACTTTAAAAATCATTTATGATCGTGATAAAGAAATAGCAGATTTTGTTCCCGAAGATTATTTCAAACTAGCTGCGACTTTTAAAACGAATCAAGAGCAAGTGTATGACGGCACGTATACAGTTGGCAAAAATGATAAGTTTCCTAAAAAGGAAGTTTTGCAAGACGTTCAAAATCGCATTGCAGACAAAAAAGGAATCGTCACGGATAAAAAAGTTGCAAAGCGTAAAGAACTTCCTCCACTGCTATTTAATCTTTCCAATTTGCAGGGATACATAACGAATAAATACGCGGGTTGGACTGCGGGGAAAGTGCTGAAAATAGCGCAGGCGCTGTATGAGAAAAAATTTATTACCTATCCGAGGACTGCTAGTATGGCATTGGAAGAAAGTCTTACCGGCAGGGCCAAAAAGGTACTGGAGATTTTGTCGGATGGTATGCCGTATCAGGATAAAATCAGATTTACCAAAAGCAAGCGCGTTTTCAATAACGCTAAAGTAGAAAGCCATAGTGCAATTATCCCTACGTACAAGCAGCCAAAGCGATTAAGTCCGGATGAAAAGATTGTTTACGAAACGATTAAAAACCGCTTTATTATGCAGTTTATGCCGGCAGCCGTCTATGAAGAAACGACCATCGCCACATCTGTACCAGATGCTGATCTCGAAGGTATTTTTCTTTCCAAGGGGAGGGTTGAATTGGAGCCGGGCTGGAAGCAGGTGGAGAATTGGCAAACGAATGACAAGCTGTTGCCTGTTGTTGAAAAAGATGAAATGGTTCAGCTTACAAAGGCAGAGATTTCCAAACACACTACAAAACCCCCCAAGCCGCATACAGAAAAAACGTTATTGAAAATTATGGAAACATGCGGCAAGCAATATAAAGAAGAAGACGATGCTAAGATGACGGAAAACATTATGGCAGGATTTTCCATTGGAACAGCTGCTACCAGAGCGGAAACGATAGCCAAATTGAAAACAGCAGGCTATATTACAGCTAGCGGGAAAAATTTGAGCTGCACAGATGTTGGCCGAAAAATGGTGGAAATATTCCCGGTTAAAAACTTGTTCGACTTGGAGTTTACCGGAAGATTGGAAAAGACGTTGGCAGATATCCAAAAAGGCAACGTGCCAAAAAAAGCGTTTTTGGATATGATTTTTCAATTTACGAAGGAAGCAGTTTCCCAAATCAAGAACGATGATGAAGCAACCATCCGCAAAGTAGATTCACCAAAAAAAAGCATCAGCTCATCCGAAGTATTAGGAAAGTGTCCCAATTGCGGTGGAAATATTATGGAAAATTCGAAGGGGTTTGGCTGCAGCAATTGGAAGAAAGGCTGTAAGTTCGTTATTTGGAAAAACGACAAATATCTTGCAGCAATGAAGAAAAAACCAACCAAAACAATGGTGAAAGATATCCTTGGGAAAAAACAGGCGTATGTCAAAGGCTTGACAAGTAAGCAGGGCAAAAAGTTCAATGCTTATTTGCGGTATGAAAAAAACCCCGCTAATGATTATTACAGCTGGATGATGTCTTTCGAGAAGTGATTTTTCAAGAGCCGACACTTCTTGTCTTCCTTTTGTGTGCAAAACAATGAATAAAGGCGCAAGCGCCCTTACAGGCTAAAAGCGCGACGTCCTGGGACTGCGATTACTCGCCCCATCAAAACATCTGGGGCTGCGGATACTCGCCCCACCCAAAACCCTTGCTAGTTGCTGGGCGCTGGAGCCGGACATGGCTGGTATAGCAAATGACCTTAATACAGCCCAATTTAATACTTCTTTCCCTATTAGAAAAACCTCTTTCTCTTGATTGAAAAGAAAGAGGTTTTTTCTTATTGCTGATTCGTCATATTTAACAGTTTTAGCAAATCATTTGATGCACGCTGATATTGATGATTTTCAACATCTTTTTTAATGCCACTGATCAAGTCAGTTGCTCCAGGCTGTGTGATCGTCAAAACGGTAACATTGCCATTAAACATTTCCTGCATTTTATGTTTCGCCTGCTGCAAATTATCCAGGTCATTCCCATTTCCATCGGCAACCCCGTTTGACTCGCCTTTACCGGATTGACCTTTGTTTCCACTAAGTAATTGTTTTTGCGTATTGTCGTATTTATGACTTGACGTTGCAGCCTTATCCCTTGCCAGAATCACGGCATCATCAACGACAAATACACTGACACCGTCAATTCCTTCACCCTCTAGGATGGATTGAAAGTAAGAAGAGATTCCACCTGCATGAATGCCCGAAGTACCAATCGTACTATAGATATCCTTTCCTACACCCGAATAGGTTTCGCCGTCGCGGTTCGTCGTCCTTGTTTTATCGCTTGTCTCACTCGGGATAATATTCGGGTTGTCAAGCCGCTGGCCATTTTGAGGCGGATGGTCTGCAACATGGGAGACATTGTTGCGATCGTTTTGGACATCGTTTGCCGGAGCGCCTTGCTGCTGATTGGCACACGCAGCAAGTATTAGCAAAACAGCAAATATACCTGCAATTTTTTTCATTATCGTTAATCCTTCCTTTCATCCAATTTGCTTTTAACATTCCCCAAATACATTTGATGTATGAATGGTTAATTTTGGCGCATTACTAAGATTAAAGATTTAGGATAGGAGGATGAAACAATTGGCGAATGACAATGAAAAAACATTTGAAGAAGAAAGATTGTCGCGAAGAAGATTTTTAAAGAATTCCGGTATTGCAGTCGGTGGATTGGCAGTCGGCGGAGTCGTTGGCAGCGTGATCCCATGGAGGACAAAAGACCATCCCGCCGAGCAGGTTAAACATAAGAATCAAAAGAACCCGAACCAGGCTTTGATGTTTTTATCCAAAGATGAATTTGCTACAACACAAGCAGCGGTGGAACGCATTTTTCCAAAAGATGATAACGGACCAGGCGCAGCGGACTTGGGTGTAGCCTACTTTATCGATCATCAACTGGCTGGTTCGTACGGTTTTAATGCACGAGATTATATGGAACCGCCTTTTTTTCATGGTGAAAAGGAACAAGGCTATCAAGGCAGATTGAAGCGCAGGGAAATCTATCGTATCGGCCTGAGGGAACTGCAAAATTATTCCCAGCAAAAATATAAGAAAAAATTCACTGATCTGGACGCAAAACAGCAGGATCAGGTGCTTTCTGATTTTGAACAGGATAAAGCAAATATATCTACCATTTCAGCGAGTGGGTTTTTTGCCATGCTGCGCAGCATCACACTGGAAGGATTGTACAGTGATCCATTGTATGGTGGAAACATCAATATGGATGGATGGCGCATGCGCAATTACCCGGGAGACCAAATGAAATACGTCGACATCATTGAAAAAGGATTCCAGAAGATCGAACCGCAAAGCTTGAACGACCATATGTAACATTTCAGATAGAATAAAGAGGTGAGCTAACGATGGTAAAGAAACTGCCAAAAACAGATGCAGTTATCGTAGGTGTTGGATGGGCCGGAGGAATTATTGCTTCCGAGCTAACCAAAAAAGGGTTGAAGGTTGTCGGCCTTGAAAAAGGGCTGGAACGTAGTACGGAAGACTATTATATGGTGCATGACGAATTACGGTATGCGCTCAGATATGAATTATTTCAGGACTTATCAAAAGAAACGTTGACATTTCGCAGTGATGAAAAAAGGCGAGCATTGCCAATGCGTGAATATGGGTCTTTTTTGCTTGGTGAAGGATTGGGTGGTGCAGGTGTTCACTGGAATGGCATGGCCTTTCGTTTCTTGCCGTACGATTTTGAAATTTATAGCCAGACAGTTGACAAATACGGAAAAGATAAAATACCGGACGGAATGACCATCCAGGACTGGGGTATTACATACGATGAACTGGAGCCATATTTTGATAAATTTGAAAAAATGGCAGGCATTTCCGGCGAAGAAAATCCACTTGGACCAAAGCGGTCGGATAAATATCCAACTCCGCCTATGAAACATTCACCACAAATGAAAATGTTTAAAGATGCAACGAAGAAACTCGGCTATCATCCGTATACGATTCCTTCTGCCAATCTATCCAAGCCTTACACGAATCCGGATGGCATATCACGGGCAGCATGTCAGTACTGCTCATTTTGCGAAAGATTCGGCTGTGAGTATGGTGCCAAAGCTGATCCGGTTGTTACCGTCATTCCTGTTGCCAATAAGACAGGCAATTTTGATTTGCGGACGCATTCCTGGGTCAGACGCATCCTGCACAAGGGTGGAAAGGCCACCGGTGTGATGTATACGGATCTGACAACCGGTCAGGAGGTGGAACAGCCTGCCGATATCGTGATTGTGACAAGCTATGTATTTAATAATACAAAATTGCTGTTAAACTCGAAAATCGGCAAACCATATGATCCTGCCACCGGTACTGGCGTAATTGGGAAAAATTACGCATACCAGGTAACCAAAGGTGCTGCTACCGGCTTTTTTGAAGACAAGGAATTTAACAATTTCGCAGGAGCCGGCGCGTTAGGAATGGTCATTGACGATTTTAATGGCGATAACTTCGACCATTCCGATCTAAACTTTATCCATGGCGGGTATCTATCATTAACACAAGCCGGGGCTCGACCGATCCAAAATAACCCGATTCCTAAAGGAACGAAAACCTGGGGAAGCGAGTTCAAAAAGCAATCGCTCAAGTTCGCCAACCGTACATTATCTGTTGGGGCAATGGGTTCCAGCATGCCATTTAGACATCATTATTTGGATTTGGATCCAACCTATAAAGATACATTTGGCGATCCGCTGATCCGGATGACCTATGGTTTTGAGGACCAGGACAGGGAATTGGCAAAATTCACAGCCAAAAAGGCAAAAGAAATATTGCAGGAGATGGGTGCGGACCACATAGATGCGATGGACGAGCTTGGACCATATGATATAACAACGTATCAATCCACACATAATACAGGCGGTGTCATCATGGGCGCTGACCCGGATACATCCGCAGTGAACAATTACTTACAAATGTGGGACATGGAAAATGTGTTTGTCGTTGGTGCATCTGCATTTGGACATAATAGTGGCTATAACCCGACCGGTACTGTCGGCGCACTCGCGTATCGTGCAGCAGAAGGCATATTGAAGTACAACAAAAAAGGCGGCATGCTCGCTTAAAAGCTTGTCTAAAACCTTCCATAGAAATGAGGTCATGGGAAACATTTATACTGCCTCATGCAAATGGAAGGTTTTTTGTGCCGTGGAAAAGCATGAATAAAGAAAAAGGATGGCTTATTAAATGCGCACTTTTTAAAGAAAAATTCTTTCGAGTTTGCCGGGGAGAGGCGGTAATAGTGTTCTTGGCAGTTTTGATCGTTTTTTGTAATGTTTAGTTATTAGTGAGCGTTCTCAGAGCCCTTTTGGCTGTACTTTGGCTTTAATTGGTCACTGATGAGCGTTCTCAGAACCTTTTTGGCTGTACTTTGGCTGAAATTGGTCACTGATAAGCGTTCTCAGAGCCCGTTTGTCAGTACTTTCACTGAAATTGGTCACTGATGCGCCTCACCACTAGTCAAGTCCCAAATCCTGTGTAAATAGTTACAATGTTAACCACGTATGGTGGCAGAAAATACAGCCAAAATTACAA